>JBLHGH010000143.1:0-5367 GCA_047615425.1 Candidatus Latescibacterota bacterium | reverse complement strand
CTTTATTACTGGCCGATTGTTATTTTTGTTTCGCCTGAAGAGTCCCATGTTTGAAAAATTTTTAGTAGAATTCAAAAATATGGGATTCTAAAGGCTTTATAATTTAGCTACTTTCGGATGCTAGTGATTGAAGACCCAAAAGTTAATCACGGTTGAGACTTTCGTAACGGCAGACGGAGTGCGTTTGGGAGTGCTGGACAAAACCAAAGTACGTAGTACAATGGAACTATCTGTTGGATGATTGGCATACACCCAAGGCAGTATTGGATTTGCAAGTTGGCGGTAAGTTTGTTTATACAGTAGCCGCCAAGGATGGGAGCTTTTCTTTTGATTTTGAAGGTACGTATTTGACCATCGATCCACAAAAGCACATTTCCATCGAATTGGGAGATGGAAGATCCATGAAGGTAGCTTTCTTTCAAAAAGCGGATGGAGTTCTGGTAAAAGAAATCTTCTAGTCAAAAGCCGAACACTCAATTGAGTTGCAACAAAATGATTGGCAGGCCATCCCTAATAATTTTAAGGCGTATATTAAAAAATCAAGGGTTAAAATCAATTTTTAAGATCATAAGTATGATTTCAAACACCAGCCTGTATTGTAGGCGTCAAAAAGTTTCAATACAACATTTGGGGTGATACGGTAAACACAGCAAGTAGGATGGAAAGCCATGGAGATGTTGGAAAGGTAAATATTTCAAAATCAACGTACGACAGACTAAAGAATGTGCCTGATTTTGTGTTTGAATCGCGTGGAAAGATCGAAGCCAAAGGGAAGGGTGCGGTGGATATTTGGTTTGTTGAAATGAAAATTGAAAAATGAAAATTGAAAATTGATGGATTCTTGAGTAGGCAAGACTCATGAATAACCAATTCAAAGGGGCCACTTTGCGTGGTTGACTCTTCGTATTGATCTAAAAACCTGAGTTCGATTAATCTTTTAAAATCCAGATTTGTATAGAACCCAAGTAGTAAGGCGAAAACAGGAAGGTTTATGTTTATAAACCGACTGATTTCAACGAAGGGCCCGCCCTGTCTTCACAATTTTCACTCGAAACTCACTGTCCACAAGCGTTCTGAATTCAAAATATGAATCGAACTCAGGTTTATAAACACGACTGGATTCTTTTCTGTCATGAGATTATCTTAGTGATTGTGCCTAACGGATTTTAGCGACCAGCAGTTGCCGTTTGGAACACTCAACTGTATATAACCACAAAAAGATACAAAACTTTCTTTTACCTCGTCTGTGCAAATTACTGGTAGTTGCTTAGCACTTGTTGCCGCCACACAGCTAAGGTGTCCGCTGATAAAAAAGTATTTTTGTTGAGCACTTGAAGCTTAATGTGCAAGTAGAGCTACTCTCAAAGATTATCTAACTTCAGTTGAATTGTTTGTCTCTCTTCCATTGATTTAGCCATTGAAAGTGCAGTTGAAAAATGCTTTTTTGATTTTTCTTTGCCAATCGTTCTATAGAGCTCTCCAAGTAGCGTATAATAAAAATGATTATCCGTCAACTCTAATTTTTCAGCTTCAATAATTGCTTCTTCAATTCCATTTGTTTTAGAAAACGCATAAGTTCTGTTAAGTGCGACAATAGCTGAATACTCTATTTGCAATAATCTATTATAGAGCTGTAAAATATTCTCCCATTTTTGAGTTGTATCAATTTTGTGCGTATGCCAATAAGCAATGGCAGCTTCCAAATGATACTTCGATAAATATCTGCCCGTTGACGAGCGGTTTAAATAGTAAACTCCTTTTTCAATTAACTCTTTACTCCATAAACTACTGTCCTGATCTTCATATAAAATCGAATCGAATAGCTTCTAAGCAAAGGTCTTTGCGTAGAACCGTATTTTGTGAAGTTGAATAATATCCTTCGCTGAATAATAAATACAAGGTCGTTAAAACAGCGTCTAACCGGCTATCAATTTCAGATTGAGGAGGAACTTCTATTTTTACTTTTGCTGTTTTTAGTTTTTCTTTTGCTCTCGCTAACCTTTTATATATAGCTTCTTTGTTTGTTAAAAATGCGTCCGCTATTTCTTCCACTCCAAAACCACATAATATATTTAATGATAATCCAATTTGCGCTTCAAAAGGGATGCAAGGATTACAAACAGCAAACATCATTTGCAACTGACTGTCGTTTATATTCTTGTTAGATAAATCGATTTCTATTTCATTGGAAGTGGTTTGTGTTTTCTTTATTTCAAAAGCAATTTTTTCACTGAAAATCTTATTGTGTTTTAAAACATCAATGGCCTTGTTTTTAGAAACTTTATAAAGCCATGCAGTTGGGTTTTCAGGTAAGCCTTTCAATCCCCATGTTTCTGAAGCTCTGAGAAAAGTATCGCTGACAATATCTTCGGCAATTTCAATATGCTCAATACCAAATAATTTACACAACACAGAAATTATCTTTCTATATTCCGTTCTAAATAAATGAGGAATCAATTCATTTTGTTGCATAAATAAAAACTTCCCGATCCAATAACTATTGGATCAGGAAGTTAATTATTTTTTGATTGTTAATCCATTGGTACTAATGTACGCACTTCCACATTACCACCTATTGCAAGTATAGGGCAGTTTTTAGAAAGTTCCGCAGCTTCATCAAGCGAATTTGCCTTGATGATAATGTATCCTCCAATCGCTTCCTTAATTTCAACATAAGGTCCATTGGTAACTACATTATTTAGTTTGATCACTTTTCCATCAGAAGCCAAACGGTTTCCTGGACTCACTAATTTATTTTGTGCAGCGATGCCTCCCATCCAATTTTGCCAAGGTTTCATCATCGCTTGCATTTGTTCCGGTGATGGTGGAGGCTGATTAGCAGCAACATCATTTCTGAAGACTAATAAAAATTCTTTCATGTCTATTTTTTTAATTACTTGTTTGAATGTAAAGCAACTCCGTTTCCTTCTGAATCCGTGAAAAAAGCCATACAACCGATATCCTCATTAATCTTTGTTTTTGGCATAGTAATTTTTCCACCTGCCCCTTCTACTTTAGCAAGTGCGTGAGATAAGTCAGGGTTTCCATTTAAATAAATTTTTGCTCCGTTTAAGCTTGGCTTATGTCCAGGACTTTCTACAAGTCCGCCTGAAGCTTTTCCGTTTCCATTTTCAGCAGGGAAAAAAGCCATTTTCATTCCCATCATTTCTTGTTGCGGCATTTCAATTCCGAAAATTGTTTCGTAGAATTTCGTTGCACGTTTAATATCTGATACAGATATTTCAAACCAATTAAGTGAATTTTCTTTTGAGGTCATGTTTTTGTTTTTTAGTTGTTATTTATCTTTTTTGCTTCATTATATCCGTCTATTGCAAAGCAAGTATTTATAAGGAACACTCCAGCAAACATAATTTTATGTACGATAGGATTACTTTCCTGTAATTGCAACTCAACATAGGTTAATACGATTGCTCCAACAGTGAAGCCGATTCCTAAGCCAATTCTTTTTTGGTTATAAACCTGAGTTCAATTAATATTTGCAGGTTCAGATTTTTATAAAATTGTATAGTCGAAGCGTCATGTTTGTAGGTTTACTGGGGTAAACCAAGAACGGATAATGAAGACTATGCGACTTTATTAAAAAGCAAATTTCTCATTTCCACTTGGCAACAGCAATCTACTTCATAAAAATCGTTCAAAATAGCCCGCTATTTTTTCGCAATTTTCATTCGTATCTCACTATTGACAAGCGTTCTGAACCGCAAGGATTAATCGAACTCAGGTTATAAATATAACCCAGCCCCATAAATATAAAATTTAATAACTCTGCTATCCAAGGTTTTTTGTTCATATTATTATTTTTAATGATTTAATTTAAATTTTTAAGATCACCATTCAACCCACTCACCTTTTGGATGGACCCATGTAGAAGAACTAGGTTTAGAAGCGTACATTTTATATAATCCGCAATTTTGAAATTCAGGGCTTCCGTAATGTTTCATCATACTTTCAGCATTCATCCAAACATCTACTCCTAATACTTCTAAAGCTTCGGCTGACCCGGGAGCAGCTTTGCGAACATAAAAATCATGCGACACTATTCCGGCAGCACGCGCTGCCATAACTTGTGTTTCAATAGCAGCATTGTGAATATCTGAGGCTTCTTCAATTGATTTAACCGTTCCTCGAACTAAGCCAACAATTCTTTGGTTTTGACCAGTTGGTGTAGGAAATTGAAAATTTAAAAAATTATCTATTTTACTCCAAACAATTGCTTCTTCCTTATGGAATATCAGGTTTGTACCATCTTTAACCTGCGGGTTGCTGAAAAATTCGTTAAGCCCATCCAGATTATTCCAAATGTCCAGAAATAATAAATCGCCATTAAAATCAGTTTCGGCATTCGTAGGCATAAATGCCATATGGCTTATGTCTCCAAGTGATTTTGCAGCTGCCACACCGCCTGGATTTCCTGCAGTTTCGTTATGCAATTTACGAGTAGCTTCTACGCTCGGTGTTTTAACTTTTCCCATCACTGTAAGTAAGTTAAATGTCATGTTTTGTTTCATACAATTTTATTTAAAAGTTTATAATTATCGATTTACACCCTTATGACGATCGAGTTTTTAAAATTGGACAAGTAAAAGAAAATATTTTTTAGAAAGAAATTATACAAATCAGAGAGCTAAATTCTAATTATTTTTAAAATAGGACTTCCTCTCATTTTACAGTGTCGAACACGTAACTCATTAGAAATAAGGTCTTTTGTGTTTTAAGTAATAACTTGTCGAATAAAAATTCCCTGATAAATGAGCGGTTAAGCACTACAATTTCGGATTGTCCAAGTATGTGTAAGCAGTCAAAAAGGGCAAAGCCAGGCGGAAATGAATGCCTCTGTCCGCCCGATTGTCAAAGTATATTCTATTTTCTTTGTCATGAGGAAAGCTTTTTGTCTACCGAAAAGTCGTCCGTGGCAATTGGTGCTAACGTTTAGTGTAAAATGCGTTTCAATGCATTTTTACACAGTGTGTGTGCCTTGAATGGCAAATATATCACTTGAGAAAGTGAAAAGCTATGAGCAATCATAGTGAGCTTGGGAGTGTAAGTCTCCTATGTGCCTGGATTCTTGTCTTCCGATAGGAAGGAAAGCTGGGAAATATTAGTAAGCCCTCCCTACACTTCGTTTCGGGAGGCACGGCGCAAGCTGGTTTACCTTGAGGTATGCAGTGAAGTACGCGGGACTACAAAGCTCGGTACTGAAGGACAGGAATCGTATATGAGCATAATTGCTTGGGTAAGCAACCACAGGGCGGAGCGTTAAAAAATGTCCAGTGGACATTTTTAGCGAACGAGCCAGGTTGGAGCGTAGGCCATAACGCCCAAAGAATATCAAAAAGCATTTATGTA
>JBLHGH010000142.1:0-5405 GCA_047615425.1 Candidatus Latescibacterota bacterium | reverse complement strand
AGATAATACAACCGAGATGCAATAGTGCAGCCCCTCCACTACATATTGCAGCTACAATTAAGAATTTATTTTTCTGCACGCGGTTGATTTCCTGTAGTGCTTAACGCCCTTGTCATTTGCGTTTTTGTTGTAGTGGAGTTTTGGGGTACAGTGGCGTAGCCACCCCAAAACGGAGCGTAGACAAAAACGTCAAATGGACAAACTTGTTAGGCATAGCTTATACCCAATAACTCTGGTGAATGTTTTCATAGTTTTGGAAAACGTCATAATTTTCAGAAAACTTTTGACACCTCACAGTATACCGGCTATGAAGATCCGCCAACAAACCAATTTCTAAATTTGCTTTCTTGACAATGTCTTTTAGCACTTTTCTATTAGATATATCAACTTTAGTCGTTTTTACGGAGTGCCAATTTTCGTCGACGAACATTCCATCAGGCACATATTCATGTATATCTAGGGATTCATCTTCATTAACATCAATACCTAGCACTGATTTTTTATATTTAAAGTCGCAAATGATATTGGTATACCGATTACTGTCCATTTTTAGAGTTTTAAAATCATCGTTTTCAATCCGTTGCTTTAACTCCGATTCGTGAAATAGTCTACTGGAGTATGTAATCAGCGTTTTTATGCTAAAAAACAGTAGATCGAAGTCATCATTGGTAAATTTACGCCATTTTTCATACGGGGAGCCTAACGATGAATTTTGGAGATATGATTCCTTAAGCGTTAAATCGAAATAATGCTCGATCGCATAACGATAGTGATTTATTACATCTTTCTGCATCATTAGAACAGAAACGGGTAACGATTTGATTTGTAAAACATCTGATCCATTGTCTAATGAATCTATGGAGTCTTCGAATATGCAGCTTAAATTAATCATAACGATTTACTGGTTACTTGGTTGAGCCTAACGCCTTGCTCAGCAGTATTTTTGGAGTGGTTTATTTTGTGCTATTAAGCACAAAATAAGCAACGGAAAAAATATCAGCTGGAGCAATTTGTTAGGCTTTCATCTCCACTCTCATCCTCTAACTCGAAAGACCCTTCGCCTCCTTCAATGATCACTGAATTATCATGGATCACTAAAACTCCCGGCGAGTATGTTACTTCGCCCGCCACTACGCTTGCTGAAATAGTCGATAGTTCAGCGCCAGATATATCTGTAGTCCCGACCGATATTGTACTTTCAGATATGTTTGTGGAAGTTTCAACACTAGTCAATATCCATTCAGAAGTTGCCAGAGAGGTGTTACCATTAGGATGACTATAAGAACCCTCCATAGTGATGCTGCTATTACAGTTCAGAATAAACGTCCCCCCGTATTCTGAAATATCAACGTCGCCCAATAAATTGCACACACCTAACGAGTTAATATGAATCGTTCCTTCACTTTCTGAAAGCTCACCGACTACCGTTAACAAGGACCCCAAATCTAAATTAACATTGGTAAAATTATATTCTCTCTCTTCCAACTGAAATACATCATCATAAGCAAGATAAAACTCCCCATCAGAGCCATCTCCAAAGCCGATACTTTTCATATGTCTACTTTTGGAAGGACTCTCTTTAGCGTTTACACACTCATCAGCGGAAACGGTCTCGATCCTTTCTTTTTCAGTTTCTTCCTGTGACTCGCCGCCGCAGCCAAAAAGAAAACCAATGATCATTGCAATACTTATTACTCTATATGACATTTTTTCCTACCTATATAAAAAAAATATTAATTACAATATTGAAGTGAGATATCTCACTAGAGCCTAACGCCGGTAGCAATTGCCGGAGTAAGATGGCTTGTGTTTTTGCGTCTTTTTGCAAAAACCAAGACAGCTTACGGAGGTCAATTGGCTACCTTTGTTAAGTGCTTGTTTCATTGGTCATTGGATAAACGGTGATCCCTAATGATGCACCATTTTTTGCCATTCTCTCAATGGTGCCAGAACAAATTGTAGATTCATAGCTTTGATGTGATACACCGCCTTCATAACCTATATTTAGTTTTTTTGAGTAGCACCCATCCCATAGTTCTTTAGCTTCTCCTTCCAGAGTTTCGGCAAGCATACAAAAAAATTCTATTATTCCTTCTGGCCCACCAAATGATCCAGCAACCTCGAAAGAAGCAATGTAGATACCGCGAGCTTCCCCATTAAACAAAACCGATACATCTTCACCAAACTCTTCGACAATTGGAGTTAAATCCCTGGGTGACTCTAGCTCTAGATCAGTGTTTAAATAGTGAACCTTCATACGTAACCTGCTGGACACTTAACGCAGAGTGCAGCTGCATTTTGGGTGGTGTGGAGTTTTGTGTAAAATGGCGAAGCCATACACAAAATGGAGCGCCGACCAAAATGTCAGCTGGCACGTATTATAGTTTGACAGTCCCCTCATTACTGTCACTTCTCTTTAGGAGCAGTTAGTGGGAACATGCTTCCTCTGGTTACGAATATGGTACGTAAACCTTTTAAAGGTCATAACAATACTTTCGAGCTAGAGGAAGTTTTTCGTTTCAAAACGCATACTCAGGGATCGCCGTTACACCGACTTTCTATAATTCCTGCGAGAAACGAATTTAATGCATGCCCCTAACATACACTAAGGAGATTACAGATGAAAGTCCCGAACATTGGAGATTTTTCCTTACTGGTTGGCATTGATTGGGCTGACCAAAAGCACGATATTTGTGAGCGCTGCCCTGATGATGGAAAACTAAAGCTTTCTGTCATTTCAAGTAAGCCTGAAGCCATTGAGGATTGGGCGATATCACTTAGAAAACGTTTTCCAGGAAAGCCCGTTGCAGTTTGTTGTGAGCTAACAAAAGGTCCTTTAGTCTACGCGCTACTGAAGTATCCTCACATCGTCATATTCCCGGTCAATCCAGCGTCAATCGCAAAGTATCGAAAATCATTTACCTCAAGCGGGGCGAAGGACGATCCCACAGACGCTGCAATTCAGGCCGAATTCCTAGCCTTGCATATGGATAAGCTTCGGAAGCTTGAACCAGAGTCTCCGTCAGTGCGCGCCTTAGCCCAATTTTTGGAAACGCGCAGGAGAATTGTGCAAGATAAAGTAGATACATCTAATCGAATTATGGCATCACTGAAAAACCATTTCCCCTTGGTTCTCGACATATTTCAGGATAGGGATACGGTCATCTTCTGTGACTTCCTGGAACGTTGGCCGACGCTAAAAGAGGCAAAAACTGCTAGAAAATCCACATTATTGACGTTTTTCGAGAATCATAACGCGCGCTATCCAAAAATAAACGAAGATAGGGTGTCGGCTATTAAGGGGGCCATTGCGCTGACTGATGACTGCGGTGTGATTGATCCTAATGTTGCGCTGGTTCGCATATTGATCGCGCAGTTGCGTCTCCTCATCGGGGGCATCGAATCTCTTGATAAAGAAATACGCACTCGGTACCGCGCGTTCGAGGACCGCAACATTTTTAATAGCTTCCCTGGTGCCGGGCCCCAAATGGCCCCACGCATCTTTGTCGCCTTTGGCGAAAACAGACAACGTTACCAGCACCCTGAAGAACTACAAAAATACTCGGGCATTGCCCCTGTACTTGAACGCAGCGGTAAGCAGGAATGGGTTCACTGGCGGCGTAGTTGCCCGAAATTCTTGAGGCAGACTTTTGTAGAGTGGGCAGGATTAAGTATTCGATACTCCTTTTGGGCGCAAGCCTACTACGATCAGCAAAAAGAAAAGGGAAAGCGCCACCAAACAATAATAAGGGCTCTCGCATTCAAGTGGATTCGTATAGCTTTTCGTTGCTGGCAAACAAGAACACCCTACGATGAAGCAAAATATTTAACAGCACTTAAAAAACGAAATTCACCATTGCTAAAATTCGCTGTAGAAAACTAATTTTATAGCCGAGCGAAATATAAAAACATTCGATTACCGATATCAATGCAGATTTGATCGTCGCTAGTGGAACCTACGTAAAAAACGGGTTCTAGTCACCAGGCTACGAGTATCGATCAGACAAATATATTAAATAAAAATGCACAAATAACTGAAAAATAGCTTGACTGTCCTACTCAGGGCGTATTGTTAAGCACTTTTGGCACACCTATAATATAGCGCCCAGTAAGCAATGATACTCGCAACCGCGCCAATGACAGAAAGTAACACACCCGCAACAACTTCTCCATAATTCATAAATCCCAACACAGCTAGAGATAGAAATATGAAGCCAATAAATACTATCCCAAGACCCGCTGAATATACATGAAATACAAATCTATTCATTTCATGAAAAAAATAGTTATGAGTAAACCACCACGCAACCGATCCCAGTAGTCCATATGAAAGGAAGCCAACTGCCGTTGCTATAGGTAGAAATATTATGGCTCCATTTGCATTTCCGGCTAGAAAATAACCGAGAGATATTACACTTGCCATTGCAAGTGATCCAATGAAAGTGGACTTCAATATTTTAAGGTATTGCTTCATGATTCCATGCGCTTAACGCCGCCAGCAACTGCCGGAGTGAGGTGGCTGCTTTTTTGCGTGTTTTTGCAAAAAAGAAGACAGCTTGCGGAGGTCAGATTGACTGGCCTTGTTAAAGCTTATCTCAGATTTTCCAATTAATATAATTAATCATTTCTGGTCGTGGTAATTCAGCGTTTATTAGTATATTCGAAATACTCTCGCCATGCGGTTCTACAAATATGCTTACATTGTCGTGAGATATTTCAATAATGGTTTCTTTGTCTTTCTTGGAAATGCGTTCCCACCATTTTGGTGACATATAAATGTTTTCAAAATTGCTGAAAATATACTGCAACAAGTATGTTGATATATTCTTCTCAGATTTACTTAAAAGAGATCTTATCAGTTCCGAACACGTATTGTGGCAATACTGCATCCATGAAAGAACGATATACCCCTTGCTTCCATCAAAAAAAGATGTGAATGATAACAAATCCGGCACCACGTCTAAATCTGATAGATCTTGGAGAGCAATGTTAGCGAAATCGAAATCAGGATTCACTGATCCGCTAACTTGCACCGGAAAAGGCTCAGAATATTCGACTATAAAAGCTCGAATACCCCCATAGTCGAGGCTATCGATACAGGAATCAAATTTCTCTTTGTGATAGATATTATCTCGTAGACCTGCTTCCGCACCTACATTTGTAAGAAAAGCTTGTTCTTGTATCTCCGCTTGTCGGTGAGCAGGCCTTCCTTTATCTAAGCTCGAATTGACCTCATGCATATCTACTAAGGCAGATTTTGTATAATATTCTCTGGCGAACGAGCGAAATGCTAGTTTGAAACACTGCTCTTCGGTCTTGTTGAAACTTACTTTTTCTAAACACGAAAAAAGCTGGTCATCATGTTTTTCACAAAAACCGGCGAAAGTAGAGGCATTATTGATACC
>JBLHGH010000141.1:0-5482 GCA_047615425.1 Candidatus Latescibacterota bacterium | reverse complement strand
TGGGAGAAATTGTATATCCCTTTCCTGCCAATACACGTCGAATCCAATCTGGCACTTGATTCTCATACAATTTCTTACTTTCAAATAGCTCCGATTTTTGTTTTAGAACCTTCGCAAGCTTTTTACGCGCATCCAGTTTTTTGTACTTATAGCAAATGACCAACACGGTAGTTGGCTGTGGATTTTCGGCATAAGAAACCAAATTCTCGATGGTTCGTGTTAGATCTTGTGCCTCTTTCACAATCACAACTTGACGTTCTGCCATCATTGGATATCGCTTGGCATTACTCACAATATCTTCGATAGTGACGTCTCTTCCGTAAAGGACAACCTGATTAAAGCTTTTTTCCTCTTCGCTTAATACATTATCCTCAATATAATTCGCGATACCATCAATATAGTAAGGTTCTTCGCCCATCAAAAAATAAATAGGCTTGAAATTCCCAGATTGTATATCGTTAATAATGGATTTTGCTTTATCTAAAGGCATGTAATAATGGTTCGAGTGAGATTGAAAATTATGATTTTAGCAACGGAAAGCGTTTCTTTGTACCATGCTGAAACTGAACTTCCCGGATTATTCGTTTCGCTTCAAAAGTAACGAAAACAAACCATTGATTTTTGATGAAATCAGAAAAAAATTCGTGATTCTTGAACCAGAAGAATGGGTACGTCAACATGTTGTTCACTTTCTAATTTCTGAAAAAAAGTATCCAAAAGCACACATTAACGTCGAAAAATTAATCAAACTCAACAATACGTCCAAACGTTATGATATTGTTGTTTTTAATTCCGATGGAAGTATCCATTTACTTGTTGAATGTAAAGCTCCAAAAATCAAGATAACACAAGATACCTTCGACCAAATTGCACGTTACAATATGGTTTTAAACGCCACCTATTTGATGGTAACCAATGGCCTTGACCACTATTACTGTAAGGTAGATTCTGAAAACAAACGCTATACATTCCTTGAGGAAATTCCAGAAAAAACATAACTAATTAAAAGCAAATTGACAATGATCTTAGGTCGTACGTCTTCAAACAATATTCATAAAAATATTCCTTTACTTTGTACTTCATGACAACAGCGGTAGTTATTCTAAACTGGAACGGAAAGAAATTGCTCGAGCAGTTTCTGCCTTCGGTGCTAGCACATTCAGCAGAAGCTACTATTTATGTGGCCGACAATGCTTCTACAGATCAATCTGTTGCGTCTCTTGCCGAAACATTTCCTTCGGTGCAAATCATTCAGAATAAAACCAACGGAGGCTACGCTAAGGGTTATAACGACGCTCTAGAGCAGCTCAATGAAGACATTTTTGTTTTATTGAATAGCGACGTTGAAGTAACCGAAAACTGGCTTGTTCCAGTGCTTGAACAATTCAAAAACAACAAGACAGTTGTAGCTGCACAACCAAAAATTTTAGATTACAAAAACAAAACTCATTTTGAATATGCCGGTGCAGCAGGTGGCTTTTTGGACAGTTTTGGTTATCCTTTTTGCCGAGGACGCATATTCAATACTATAGAAGAAGACAAGGGCCAGTACGATGATATCAAATCAATTTTTTGGGCAACTGGAGCTTGTTTGTTTGTGCGGAATTCTGCCTTTAAAAAGAGTGGTGGATTTGATGAAGATTTTTTTGCCCATCAAGAAGAGATTGACCTATGCTGGCGATTACAAGCCGATGGCGGTCAAATCTCCTATGTTGGAACAAGCACAGTGCATCACGTTGGAGGCGCTACCCTTGCAGCGGCAAACCCAAAAAAAACTTTTTTTAACTTTAGAAATACGCTCCTACTTTTAATAAAAAACCGGAAAGGCTCCAGCACTTGGGGCATCATTTTTGCAAGACTACTTTTAGACAGTTTGGCCGTTATTCAGTTTTTATTCCAAGGAAAAATAAGTCATGTTTTAGCAATAATTGATGCACATATAAGCTTTTACACCTTAGTTCCACGGTTTCTTAAAAAACGGAAGATCCATGCCTCGTCATTAGAATACGCTTCATTAAAGTCAATTGTATGGGAGTATTATGTTAAAAAAAAGCGTAATTTTAACACGTTAAATTAAACTTTACTTAAAGTATTGTTAATCGATATTTAGCCTACAAAAGAAGTAATAAATTTGGGAGACCTTAAATTAAATTAAAATGAAAAAGATATTTATTCTGTTAGCCTGCACAGGGCTTTTATTCTCGTGCGTTTCTAAAAAACAACACGCAGATTTAGAGTCTAGATACAAGAATACTCAAGACTTACTAAATACAGCAACAGTTAAGCTCAATTCATGTCTGTCTGAGCGCGCTGCTGCCTTAGCTAGCGAAGCTGGATTAAGAGAGCGTATAACGGATTTGAAAAAAACGAATGATAATTTGATTAGTAGTTCAAAAGACCTTACCATTCTAACAACCATGGGTGCTGAGAACTTGGAAAAATCTTTAGAAAGTTTAAAGGAAAAAGACCTTAAAATTACGCGTTTACAGGACGCACTTACTATGAAAGATTCTGTTACTCTTGCGCTCGTTTCTAGTTTGAAAAAAGAAGTAGGAATGGATGATAAGGATATCCAAATTAACGTTGAAAAAGGAGTAGTGTTTATTTCACTAAGCGATAAGGTATTATTCCGAAGTGGTAGTTACAATCTTTCTTTAAGAGCAAATGAAATTTTAGGAAAAGTAGCAACCGTAATTAATGGGAAGCCAGATTTTGAAGCATTGGTAGAAGGTCATACAGACGCTGATCCTTTCAAGAAGGGCGACTTATTAGACAACTGGGATTTGAGCGCGAAAAGATCTACTGCTGTTGTGAGACAACTGGTTGAACTTGGAGCTAATCCAGCACAGTTGATTGCCGCTGGACGTGGAGAATTTGTTCCGTTGGTTTCAAATTCGAGTGCAGAAAACAAGTCGACAAACAGAAGAACGAAGATCTATATTTTACCAAAAATCGATCAATTCTACAAAATGATTGAGGATGAATTGGAAACGCTTTCAAACGGAGGAGGTCAATAGACCGATTTCTTTATAAAATAAAAAATCCCACATCGGTTGATGTGGGATTTTTTATTGAATTAAATCTCCAAACTTCCTTTTCCTTCTCGTATCAAAACGGGTTCGTCACCCGTTAAATCTATCACGGTAGATGGAATATTCCCACCATAACCACCGTCCACAACAACATCAACAAGGCCATTCCATTTTTCATAAATCAGTTCTGGATCTGTGGTATATTCAATAACCTCATCTTCATCTTTTATAGAGGTGGAAACAATAGGATTACCTAAGGCCTTAATAATGGCCTGCGTAATGCTATTGTTAGGAACTCGAATACCTACCTCCCGTTTCTTTTTAAAGACCGTAGGTAGATTATTATTACCCGGAAGAATAAAAGTATAGGGTCCTGGAAGCGCCCGCTTTAATAATTTGAATGTACTTGTATCTATTTGCTTTACATAATCTGAAAGATTGCTTAAATCTTCGCATATGAAAGAAAAGTTAGCCTTCGCTAATTTCACTCCTTTTATCTGAGCTATGCGCTCCAGCGCGCGTGTATTTGTGATATCACAACCCAAAGCATACACGGTGTCACTCGGGTAAATCACTAATCCGCCTTTCCTAATTATATCAACAATGCGTTGCACATCCTTGGGGTTGGGATTGTCTTCATAAAGTTTAATAAATTCTGCCACAGCACCTCAGTTATCAGTTTTTGTAGTTTAAATTTATATGAATTTTTCTAATTAATACTTAGAAATGAAATAATTCACATCATAAACCAATATATTAATCGTTATCTAACAAATCTCTTCTATGAAAAAGCTTTGGTTATTATCAATTATTGTAATCAGCACAGTATTTTTTATCCCTTCATGTTCTTCTGTTGATGACGAGAGTCAAACCCAAAATAATGAAGAGCCAATAATCTTAGATGCCGCTAGCATGCTGAATGTTTCCTACGGAAATGACCCACAACAAGTATACGACATCTATTTACCCGAAGGCAGAACCCAGGGTAATACGAAAGTTCTTATTCTCGTGCACGGCGGTGGTTGGACAGGAGGCGATAAATCTGACATGGATGGTTTTATTAGTTTTTTGCAAGAATTTCATCCAGATCATGCCATTGTAAACATGAACTATATACTAGCTACAGCCATCATACCTGCCTTTCCAAACCAGTTTTTAGACCTTGACAATCTTATTAACCATATATCCGCTTCGCAAGAAGAACTTCAAATTCTTCCAGAATACGGCCTTATTGGAATAAGCGCAGGCGCTCACATCTCATTAATGTATGATTATGTCTATGACGATACAGATGTGGTAAAAATGGTTTGTGACATTGTAGGCCCTACAAATTTTACAGATCCTTTCTATGCGAATAACCCCGGCTTTCAATTATTACTAGACTTGTTAGTTGACGAAAGCGCCTATCCTGACGGAACAGATTATGCAGCGGCTACGAGTCCAGCACTTCAAGTTTCATTTGAGAGTAGTCCATCGCTATTATTCTATGGAAATCAGGATCCTTTAGTCCCACTTACTAATGGGGAACTTTTAAACGATAACCTCAGCACGAAGCAAATTACACATAGCTTTACTGTTTATGATGGTGGACACTTTGATTGGGATCAGGCTAGTTTTCTAGATTTACAGCAAAAGCTTTCCGCTTTTATCAATACACATCTTGCAATTCCAGTAGACTAGTCTAGCACGTTTAATTTTGCAAAGCGCAGTAGTAATTTTTTCATGCCGCCATTTTCAAACTGAATTTCTGCCTTTGTATCTGCACCAACACCTTCGATTTTCATGATTGTGCCTTTTCCAAAACGCACATGCTCAACTTTTGTTCCTTCGGAAAGATTAGCATCCGTAGCATTGAAATCTTTATCGGTATCACTACTTACAGGCTTAAGCCGTCTCAACTTCCTAAGCTGATCTTGAGATGGACCCCTTGGAGGTGATCCAGCTTTCGGTTTTTTTAACCGAAGCTTTGAATGATCCACTTCATCAAAAATATCAGCACCCAAAAGTGGTTTAAATCTATTTTCGGTAATAGGCGTTAAGTACTCTAAATAACCGGCATCAATCTCTTGTATAAATCGGCTTGGCTCCGCATCGATAAGTTTTCCCCAGCGGTATCGTGACTGTGTATAGGTTAAGTATGCTTGCTTTTCTGCTCTGGTTACTGCAACGTAAAACAAACGCCTTTCTTCTTCAAGCTCAGCGCGCGTATTCATACTCATCCCACTCGGAAAAAGCTCTTCTTCCATCCCAACAATATAAACGTATGGGAATTCCAATCCTTTGGCAAGATGGATAGTCATCAAAGCTACCTTATCCTCATCGCCTTTGTCATTATCCATATCCGTTGCAAGTGCAACATCTTCAAGGAATTCAGCCAAGGAACCAGTGGTTTCTGCAATTTCTTTTTGCTCTTCCACAAAATCTCGCATACCGTTCAATAACTCTTCGAT
>JBLHGH010000140.1:0-5538 GCA_047615425.1 Candidatus Latescibacterota bacterium | reverse complement strand
CGACAATTCAATAGCACCTACTTTTCTTGATGGAAAAGTGGCCTGATTTTTGCGATTGGCCAGCTGTATTTATTGGTTGCTAGTGTGGGTGTCCAATTAATTTGTTAGCTTTACTGTACAAAATTAGCGGTATATCTAGTGAACACCCACCCGGATATTGACTTACCATCCTCGTACTCATACATGACTTCTATCCAATTTCTATTTTTAGATAGAACTGTAACTACCTGCCCCAAAACTAACTCATCTATTATTTCTGAGTTAGTCGAAGGTTTTATTCGTAAGCGAACATTATTCCCCGTTATAAATCGTAATCCATCTGTATCAACATGCCCTAGTGATAATGGTATTTTTTTGATTCCTTTAACTTTATCCCTATCAGAAGCAACCACGGATTCCAGATAGTTTTCGACAATTGGAGTAAGGAGATTGGCAGATATACTATTAACTTGAGCTAAAAAAACGTTGATTAACAAGTAGTAAAAAATAGCTTGAACTAAAGGGGGTAGATTGCTAAAAACATTAATTAATGATTTTCCACCATCAACTTCATCAAGTTGACTGCATGATTGTTCTAATTCATATTCAAAGGATGAGGCGTCCAATGTACTCATATCTACAGCTGAAACAATCCTGGCTAATTCTGATAGGTAATTAGGCTCACCTACCAACAAACTACTCGATTTTGCGAAACTACTTACAGTTTTTTCAATTACCGACTGCTGGAGCGTAAACGACCCAATCATTTTTTCTATGGTTGAGTGTTGCATGGCAAAGGATGCTATGGCTTTGTCTATTGTGGAGGGCCTAACAAAAGTTGCCATTGCTTTATCAATAGCCGACTGTTGAGTAGAAATAGAAGCTATCGCTTTGTCAGTTGCGGAAGGTCTTGCGAATGTAGCCATTGCTTTATCAATAGCTGATTGTTGAGTAGCAAAAGAAGCCATCGCTTTGTCAATTGCGGAAGGCCTTGTGAATGAAGCCATTACTTTATCAGTAGCTGATTGTTGAGTAGCAAAAGAAGCCATCGCTTTGTCAATTGCGGAAGGCCTTATGAATGTAGCCATTACTTTATCAATAGCTGACTGTTGTGTGGCAAAAGAAATCATTGCTTTATCTATTGCTGATTGGTTAGATATAACTGGCAGAGTGTTTTCAAGCCTTCTTATATGCTTCAGGAATGATGGGTTTGCCAACCTATCTATTTTTTTTAGAATTTCGTCATCCATATAGAAAACTATACCTTACGAGAGAAAGCTAACGCCGCCATAAATTGCGGCTTTGTAGTTGATTGTTTTGTGGTAGCGTAGCGTTAAACCACAAAAAAAGCGACGAAAAAGCCGTCCATTTGATGGCCTTGTTAGCTTTTTATTTCGGTGTCAGGTAGGTTTTCAGCCACCTGCGACCAAGTTAAGTTTATTTTAAGTGTTTTTATAACCATCTCAAGTGGTTCTGCCCATATTTCAGGCAAGGTCATTTCACCCTTAGCAACAATAGGAAATGCTAATTTTTCTATTGGCGGACAGAACTCTGCGTCAACACCTTCCTTATTTCCTCTCGCATCTACACGATACCAGCCGTAGTTTTGTAAATATATTGCATTTAGCCCATGTAAACAAAATGGTGGTACGTCACTAATAGTTACCCTTTGGTAGCACAGCCCTGCAGGTATATCGTTTGCTCTTAAAAGCGCCGCTAAGAGGTGGCTTTTAGCATAGCAATAACCCGTACCATGCTTAAGAACATCAGATGCTTTAGAGGTAACAGGATTTAATTCAAAATCCCAGCTGTGTTTTATTTCATCCCGAACATATTCAAAGCATGCTTTCGCCAGAGCTTCTTCACCTTCCACACCTTTCGATAAATCATTCGCCTTCTCAAGTATTTGTGGGGTTTTCCAATCAATATAGTTGCTGGATTCCAAATATTGTTTCATTTCTCTGATCTTGTTTTGAAAGCTAACGCCGCAAGCAGCTGTGGCTTTGTAGTGGATTGTTTTGTGGTAGCGTAGCGTAAACCGCAAAACAAGTAACGAAAAAGCCATCAGACTGCCTTGCATTGTTATGAATTACGGTACTCACCGATTACCTCAATTTTACCAACTATATTATTGTTTAGCTCTTCTAAATCTTCTGCTGGAATCCACCATTCAGTATGCTGTTTACCACCAACAGTTTGAATTTTATATTTTGAAAGAAATTCTTTAGCCACTTCAAATTTTGTTACATAGCCGACACCAAAGTCAGTGATATTCCATTGCGTTAAAGCTATGGCATATTCTTCATTTGTGACGGGATAAAAAATAGTTTGCTCTGGAAGCCGAGGAGGCCATTTCTTATAACCAGACTCTATTACTAAATCGAGTTCTTTTTGGCCAGTTGGCCTATAACATGTAATTGTTTCCATATACCTCTTGATTCTCCTTAGTGTTCATAACGCCTTGCTCACCGGCGGAGTAAGTTGGCTCGTGTTTTTGCATCTTTTTTGCAAAAACCGAGACAGCTTACGGAGTCCGCGTGCAGCAACTTGTTAGCCCTTTGTACGCCGAATTATCCTAATTTGGGATAATCCCGTTTTAGGTTTATAACTAGCAGTCTATAACGGAGCTGCCATGAAAACAATATATACAGATACCAATAAAATCTTACTTGAGTGGCTTACTTCAAAGCGGATGCTAGAGGGGGTTACTCAGCAACAGCTTTCAGATGTACTGGCTAAGCCTCAATCATTTGTGTCGAAGTACGAAAACGGTGAAAGAAGACTTGATCTTGTTGAAACTATTGATATTTGCAATGCCCTTAATGCAGATCCGCATGAGTTAATTGATACCTTAAAGAAAGGAATAAAATGAATACTAAGGAAGTAATTGAATTAGCATCTTCTCATTTAGAAGAATTGCCCGGCAGCGTATTTGATCTTTTGACAGTTACTAGACCTGCATCTATTGAAGCCGCTATAAATTTAACTAAAATCGTATCTAAGTTATCACCATTAGTAGGAAATTTAATTGAATTTAATATTGTTGAGTTTCTTAATGAGTATAAAGAATTAGAAGGCTTAGGCGAATGGAAAAGACAAGATCCAGGCTTTCCAGATACGATATTTGAAGGCTCCGTTTCGCCAACACCTGGCTTTGAAGTGAAGGCGTGGTTTCCATTGGCGACTGAAATAACCGCTAGGTTTAAAGACAGCCAGAATCACTTTTTAGAAGACCAAACATATGTAACATTGCTTGCATGGTTGCCAGAGAATATTATTTATGGCAAACCGAAGATTATAGATATTCTAATTACATCAGGTTCCTCAGTAGCCAAGGCGCGTGATGACCACTATCATAACCCGCCAAATTACGTTGTTATGGAACCAGAAGACACAACAGCAAGAACTCAAAATCTACAGCAAACTAATACTAATGGTTACAAATTTCAAAATGAAAAAGGAAGCATCGAAGATGCTACTGAATTTGTAGAAAATTGGGGCGTAAGCGGAAAAGTATATAGCACGACTGCTGAATACCAAGAGCAACTAAGAACATTATTACGAAGTTATGATTATCGATTGGATACTAACTTTGCAAAAATGGACAGGATTCGTCATGACGGCATTGAAGAGTTCAAGACTCGTGTTCACGCTACTGTTTATAAAGGCCTCACAGTGGGCGAATGGAATAAACTTCTTTCTCGCGGCAGCGAGGAAGAAGTTGCTTCCGCTCTTGAAACTCATTTGGGTATTAAATCAGATTAGGTGTCCTAAATCGTTCTAGGCCAAGGCTATAATAGTCTGGGTCTAGCTCACATCCATAAGACTTTCGATTTAACATACGGGCAGCGAGCGAGGCACTAAACAGCCCCCCGAAAGGTTCCCAAATTACATCTCCCTCATCAGTTGATGCTTCAATTATAAGACGCATT
Organism: Candidatus Latescibacterota bacterium; assembly: GCA_047615425.1. GTDB lineage: Bacteria > Bacteroidota > Bacteroidia > Flavobacteriales > Flavobacteriaceae > Patiriisocius. The sequence goes on along the minus strand of JBLHGH010000140.1, from coordinate 1,627 downwards.
AAATCCAATGGCTTTTGATTTAAGTGAGCTGATTTAGAAGTTGTTTTAGGAGCTTTAATTCTTTCACTTCCTCTAAGAGAGTTTCGTTCCCATACATTTGTATAACCATGAGGGCAATTAAATTTACTTCGCATTTTTCCCCAGTCAGAAGCATTCATTGCCTTTTTCCCATCGAATGAGAAGTACGGCTTGCCATCATCATTGCCAAAAGTATTTGCATAGACTGCCATTTTTTCAAAGACCTCTGGTGGCGGGAAATACCATAAGTGCCCTTTGTCGAAATACTTTCTAGTTGCAGCATCCTTAACACCACAAGCTTCATTTGCTTTTCTCATAGGAAGGCCTGTACGCTTCCACTCACCTCTAAGCCAATCCCTGAGAATTTGACCATCTATTTTGGCCTCAAAAACATATTGAACACAAACTTCTGAGACTACAGGAAATCGTCTTATTTTTGCGGTATTGACGTTACCTGCTATATGTCCTTTCCCTTTATTCCAAGAGTTGCAGTTAACATAGCGCCACCCATGTTTTTCTAAAATAGGGTGTACCGCAGCCCAGCCTATTTCTGAGTTCCAGAACCATAGAGTAGTTTGAGCAGTTGCAGCTTCACTCCACTTTTTAATATGTGGCTCATACCAATCAGGTAAATCCATGTGATCTGAAGTATCTCCTTCAAACCCTAGTATTCCATACGCGCCATCAGAAACAATTGTTGTTGGCCGCTCCCAATTTTCATAGTTATTTAGACTATCGCCCACAAAAAGATTAGCTTCCCCGTCGGACCAGTTAGAAGGGGCTACTTCTGCATTCTTAGAAGAAAATGCTTTACCTCTACCAACTGTGCTCGTTGCACTTTTTTTAACTGCTGCTGACTCACTCACTATATGACCTCGGGTATTGGACGTGGTCACAATCCTATATTGGGATACTATGTTTGTCAACTCGACACTAAGGGGCAATTATTATTCGAAGAATTGCGAGATATTATGGAGAGGGGCTAACGCCGCAATAATTTGCCGGAGTAAGATGGCTTGTGTTTTTGCGTCTTTTTGCAAAAACCAAGACAGCTTACGGAGGTCAAATTGATTGCTTTGTTACGCAATTTTATGCCCCTTTACAAAATGAGTAGAAAACACACGCTCCAGGCTAGGGTTACCGCTTTTCGTAAACCTGAGGTCTATTTTACTACCCTTTCCCCACGACTTGTAAGCAGTAAAACTTGCTTTTAGTTTTCCCATATTGCTACTTTCTTCCACCTGCTTTAGGATGAAATTAATCTTTCCTAAATTTATCTTAATGCATTTTTCCAAATACGGAGTTTTTCTCATACGCCATGCTTCGTAATCGGTTTTATCGAGATAACCCAATTTTTGGAAAACATCAACATAACAGATATAGCCTTTTTCCTGTATCAGCTCACCTGTAATCGAATTCAACTTCTTCTCTAAGTCTTTTCTAGATAAAGCCATAGTAAATTAATTGTTGGCTGTTGTAGGCGTAACATTGCAATATATGTCGCATGTCCGTCATATACGCGACGCATATTTCCGCGACTGAAAATAGAGCTTACCCGTCAAGCCCACTAGCAATCAAGGTTTTAGCGCCTTTCCTTTGATTTAGAGGA
>JBLHGH010000139.1:0-5542 GCA_047615425.1 Candidatus Latescibacterota bacterium | reverse complement strand
AGAGCTTTATTTAAAGGATTTGTGGTTACCTGGCACTTCAGATGCGGAAAAGATTGGATATACAGACGCGGAGATGCAATGGGTTGAAGCCAATGAAATAGACATGTGGAAATATTTCGTTGAAAATGAAATCTTGTATAGCACAGATCCTAAATTGCCTGCACGCTTTGTTAATCCGGCTCCTTTTTCAAAATTTTACTTGGAAATTGACAATGACACTCCAGGTATGGTTGGGCAGTATTTGGGATGGCAAATCGTAAGGGCTTATATGGAAAAGAACCCTGTGACCGTTCAACAGTTAATGATAACAACACCCGAAGACCTATTTATAGCGTCCAAATATAAACCGAAGAAGAAATAATGGCAGCACAACACAAATCTAAAATTGAAATTGATGTTCTTTTAGATGAGAACAAAGTTCCTGAAAAATTGCATTGGACTGCTGAAGAGGGTGGTATTAGTAAGCAAGAGGCAAAGGCCGTATTTATTTCTGTCTGGGATCATAAAACGAAGGAATCATTACGTATTGACCTTTGGACTAAGGAAATGCCACTTGATGAGATGAAAATTTTTTTTCATCAAACATTAAGTGCAATGTCAGATACTTTTGAGCGAGCTACAAACGATGACAAAATGAGCGCTACCATGCGTGATTTCTGTGATTATTTTGCTGAAAAATTAGAGCTTAAACGCGAAGAGTGAAATTAATTTTTGTCTATAATGCCGTCTCTGGATCCACAAATGCCTTGTTGGATGTTGTTCATAAGGTCGTTAGTCCGAGCACCTATACTTGTAATCTTTGTGATATTACCTTCGAAATTATTTCTGAAAAGAAAGAATGGAAGGATTTTCGGGAAGCATCGAATATTGAAATGGTTTTCTTACATAAAGATGAGTTTTTGAAACAATATCGTTCCAAATGGCTTCCGAAGTATGTGTTTCCAATAGTGCTATCTGAAGAAAACTACGGATTAGAAATTTACATCACTCCTGAGGTGATTAATAATCTAGAAGATAGTAAGGCGTTAATTCAGGAAATTGCTAAAAGGCGCTAGTGAGCTTATAGCATTAAGATTCTGCGATTTCATCGTTGATGCTAGCTATATAATTAAGTACTTCATCACGGCCAGTGCTATTGCTTGAGGAAGTTGTAAAATAGGGTGGCATGTCTTCCCAAGTTTCTAAAAGTTTTTGCTCGTAGGCTTCGAGATTACGCTTTAAAGCGTTCGGTTTAAGCTTGTCTGCTTTCGTAAATACGATGCTAAATGGTATCTGCTTTTCTCCTAAATACTGCATAAAATCGAGATCTATTGGCTGAGGTTCTAGTCTGCAATCAACCAATACAAGCGCAAGGACTAATTGTTTTCGTTTGTCAAAATAATCCGTAATAAATTTTTGAAAGGTCTTCTTCGCCTTTTTTGACACGCGCGCATAACCATAACCAGGTAAATCTACTAAGAACCAGTTATTGTTCACCATGAAGTGATTAATTAACTGTGTTTTTCCAGGTCTTCCGCTCGTTTTTGCTAAGTTTTTACGCTGCATCAACATATTTATTAGCGAGGACTTCCCAACATTAGAGCGTCCAATGAATGCGTACTCAGGAACCTGATTCTTGGGACATTTTTCAACGTCGCTGTTACTCAATACAAATTCTGCAGATTTTATCTTCACAAGTATAAATTTATGGTGTTTGTTTGTTTCTATTGAAACAGGTGCTAAAAATCACGCTCTTGCAGCCAAGCGTGTAGAATTTCATTGAATTCATCTGGGTGCTCCATCATTGCGGCATGCCCGCATTTATCAATCCAATAGAGGTTTGAGTCTGGAAGTTTTTCATGGAATTCAACAGCTACTTCAGGAGGAGTTACGGTGTCATTTTTGCCCCAAATAATACAGGTAGGGGTATCCATCAATGGAAGATCGTTACCCATATTATGCCGAATAGCGCTTTTTGCAATTGATAGGGTTCTTATAAGTTTGCTCCTGTCATTAACAGTAGCATAAACCTCATCAACAATCTCTTTAGTAGCAACTTTGGGGTCATAAAAAACATTCTCCGCTTTTTTCTGAATATAATTCCTGTCGCCTCGTTTTGGATAGCTTTCTCCCATAGCGCTTTCATAAAGTCCAGAACTTCCAGTGATTACAAGTGCTTTTATTTTTTCTGGGTAGTATTTGGTGTACAATAAGCCGATATGACCCCCTAAAGAATTACCAAGTAAAATTACATCATCATGGCCAACATGATCAATGAAGGACTTCACATATTTCGCAAAATTCTTAACGTTGGTTTTGAGAATAGGCATTTCATAGATAGGTAATTCGGGTATCAGAATCTTATAGCCTCGAACAGAGAAAAAATTTGCCACTCCATCAAAATTACTCAGCCCTCCCATCAATCCATGAAGAATAATTATTGGGGTGCCTTCACCAATTTCTAGGTAGTTAAATTCTCCTTCTTTCTTGATTTGATTGGTCATTGAGGTTGCTAGTGTTGCAGATGCAAAAATACAAATTTTTTGTTGAATCTGTCTTTTTCAATTAGCTTATACAAAACAACGATATAGGTGTCTTTTTTCGGTGATTCTAGCAGCTGTTTAAAGGCAAATATACTGTTGACAATCAGCGATTTATATTGCAAGTTAACACACGCTAACATGGGTCGTGGTAAAACTTATCAACATTGTGGTAAAATGTGGTACAATGTGGGAAAAGTTCTATATATTTGAATTTACTAAATACGCTTAGGTAAATCCATGCTCAATCTTATAGGCACATACGAATGCAAAGCTGACGTCAAAGGACGCGTCATGGTGCCCACTGCGCTTAAAAAGCAGTTGGCTCCGGTTGCTGCTTCTGGCTTCGTGATTAAGCGTGCTGTGTTCCAGCCTTGTTTGGAGGTTTATCCCATGGAAGAATGGAATAGTTTGATGCAAAAAATGAGTGAGCTGAATAGGTTCAATAGAAAGAAAAGCGATTTTATAAGACGGTTTACGGCAGGGGTGAAAATAGTTGAGCTCGATGCTACTGGAAGATTAAACATTCCAAAAGACCTCGCTTCTTTCGCCGGTATTCAAAAGGAAATTGTAATCTCTTCAGCAATCAACATTGTAGAGATTTGGGATAAAATAAAATACGAACAAGCTATTGATGATGCTGCCAGTGATTTTGCAGATCTGGCGGAGGAAGTCATGGGAGACGCAGATGACACCAATGGAATATCATAATCCAGTTTTACTAACGGAAACAGTTGACGGATTAGACATCCAGCCCAATGGGGTTTATGTGGATGTAACTTTTGGCGGCGGTGGGCACTCCCGAGAAATATTAAGTAGGCTTGGCAGTTCAGGAAAACTTTTTGCCTTTGATCAAGATGTAGATGCCCTTGAGAATGCTATCGATGATCCACGGTTCGTATTGATCAATGAGAATTTCAGATTTATCAAACGCTTCTTACGTTTTCATGGGGTTACTCAAGTGGATGGAATATTAGGCGATTTCGGCGTGTCCTCACATCAATTCGACGTTGCAGATCGGGGTTTTTCTACACGTTTTGAAGCAGATTTAGACATGCGGATGAATCAAGAAAGTGCATTCTCGGCTTTTGATGTGGTGAATAATTATGAAATGGCTGACCTAAGGTCTGTTCTGTTTAATTACGGAGAGTTAAGATCTGCTGCGGGTATGGCCCGATGTATTGTCGAGGTGCGAGAGCAAGCCCCCATTATATCAAGTGCTCAATTGAAAAAGGCACTGGGACGTTTTCTTCCGAAACATCGAGAGAATAAAATCTTAGCTCAAATTTATCAGGCGATCCGTATAGAAGTAAATCAGGAGCTAGACGCCTTGAAAGAGTTTTTGACGCAAACAGTGGAGGTGTTAAAGCCCGGGGGTAGATTGAGTCTTATAAGTTATCATTCGCTGGAAGACCGTTTAGTGAAACGCTTTATGAAAAATGGACTCTTTGAGGGCGAGCCAGAGCGTGATGTATTTGGGAGGGTTGAAGTTCCGTTAAAACCAGTTGGGAAGTTCACTATTCCCTCTGAAGAAGAAATTGCAAGTAATAATAGAGCTCGAAGTGCAAAGCTTCGTGTTGCTTATAAACTATAAATGAAGGAGAACTTTTACAATATTATAAAAGGAAAATTCTTAGTAAATGATGATGCGTTTAAAAATTGGCGTTTTATCATTTTCCTCTCCGCACTTGCCTTAATAATGATAGGGAGTTCGCATACAGCAGATAAAAAAGTACATCGTATTGCAGAATTAAGCAATAATGTGAAGGAATTGAAAAGTGAATATCTCGACATTCGAAAAAAGCTCATGCAGACCAAAATGGAAACCAAAATTATAGCAGTGATGGCGCAACGAGGATTGATGCCTTCCGAAACGCCACCCCAAAAAATAAGAATAATAACTAACAATTAAAGCGGTGTCAAAGGAAGATAAGAACATATTAAACCGCTTGTATTTTGTCGCCGGAGGTATGTTCATCTTCGCCATTGCAATCGCTATAAAATTAGCAGACATTCAGTTTGTTGAAGGTGCCAAGTACAGAGAGCTCGCTTTAAAGAACACGACCAAAAATGTTGTAATTGCTGCCAATCGCGGTAATGTCTATGCGGATGATGGCAGTCTACTTGCAAGTTCGGTTCCCAATTATGATATCCGTTTTGATGCTGTTACAGTTTCTTCTAAAGACTTTAAAGAACAGCTCGTTCCTTTGTCAAAAGAGCTAAGCAATCTTTTCGGAAAGTCTGCTACATATTATCAAGGTGTTTTCCGAAAGGCACGTGCAAATAAAAATCGCTACCTCCTTGTAGCAAAGAACTTGGGATATTCAGAATATGTCCAAGTAAAAAACTTTCCTCTATTCAACAAAGGTCCGTACAGAGGTGGAATCATTGTAGAGCAATTTACTATTCGAGAGCATCCGTTAGGAAAAATCGGTGAACGATTGGTTGGCAATGAAGACAGAAATAATCCTGGGTATTATGCAGTAGGTCTCGAAGGTGCATTCCATGAATACCTTAAAGGTAAAGAGGGAAGAAGGTTAAAGCAAAAAATTGCAAAGGGACAATGGAAGCCTGTCTTTGATGAAAACGAAATTGAACCTCAAGATGGTTTCGATATTATTTCAACAATCAATGTAAACATTCAAGACATCGCACATCATGCCTTGTTGAAACAACTCGAATATTATGAAGCAGATCACGGTTGCGTGATTGTAATGGAAGTAGCTACGGGTGAAATAAAGGCAGTTTCCAATCTAGGTAAAGGAGGTAAGGGAACTTATTACGAGCGCTTAAATTATGCGGTTGGAGAATCCACAGAGCCAGGTTCTACATTTAAGACGGTTGCAATGACAGTTGCGTTGGAACAAAAGGTGATAGATACTTCTACCGTAGTTGACACTAAGAAGGGGACCTTTAGAATGTATGGAAGAAACATCAATGATTCTGGAAATGGTTATGGCGAGGTTTCGGCGGCTCGTGCTTTGGAGGTTTCATCTAATATTGGGTTAGCTCGATTAATCAAT
>JBLHGH010000138.1:0-5562 GCA_047615425.1 Candidatus Latescibacterota bacterium | reverse complement strand
AAGTTTCTCACCAATCACACCTGTTTGCTCGATTAATTTTTCAGCTACAGTCATTCCATTTTCGAAATCTGAAGCTAAGAAAGACTCTTTTGTGTCGTGATTAATTGCGATTGCAGCCATCTCACGAGCCATTGCGGTGTATGAATCATTGTTTGCAACGAAATCTGTCTCACAGTTCAAAGACAAAACAACACCTCTTGTGTTGGTGTCATTTATTTGAGATACAACAGCGCCTTCACTTGAGTCTCTGTCTGCTCTTTTTTCAGCAATTTTCTGACCTTTCAATCTAAGGACTTCGATTGCTTTATCCATATTTCCTTCTGCCTCGACCAATGCATTTTTGCAATCCATCATTCCAGCTCCGGTTTTCTTACGTAAGTTATTTACTTCTGCGGCGGTGATTTTTACCATCTTGCTACAATTTTTTAGTTTTTAATATTAAAAAAAGTCGTTTAATTTAGTTTTCAGAAGAAAAGAATCAAACGACTTTAATTTGTACTTGAAGTGTTATTTATTCTTCTTCTGATTTTACTTCAGCTGCTACTGCTGGCGCTTTAGGCGCTGCTTCGTCCTTAGGCTCTGGTGCTGCTTCTGCTTTAGGCGATGCTTCTACCTGAGGTTCGGCTTCTGCTTTAGACGCTGCTTCTGCTTTGGCTTTTGCAGCCTCTTCAGTTTTCTCTTCAGCATCTTTACCAGCTTTTCTTTCAGAAAGTCCTGCAATTACAGCTTCAGAAACTGAAGACATAATTTTCTCAATAGATTTTGACGCATCATCGTTACTTGGGATCACGAAGTCAATCTCACGTGGATCACTATTTGTGTCTACCATCGCAAAAATTGGAATGTTCAGCTTTTTAGCTTCAGCAACCGCAATATGTTCACGTGTAGTATCAACAATAAATAATGCTGCCGGAAGACGGCTCATTTCAGAAATAGAACCTAAGTTCTTTTCTAATTTTGCACGAAGACGATCAACTTGTAAACGTTCTTTCTTAGAAAGAGTCATGAAAGTTCCATCTTGCTTCATTCTATCGATAGATGTCATTTTCTTAACAGCTTTTCTAATAGTTACAAAGTTAGTAAGCATTCCACCAGGCCATCTTTCTGTGATGTAAGGCATGTTTGCGTTACCAGCTTTTTCAGCAACGATGTCTTTTGCTTGTTTCTTGGTAGCTACGAAAAGTATCTTTCTTCCGCTAGCTGCAATTTTAGTCAAAGCTTCGTTTGCTTCTGCTAATTTTGCCTCTGTTTTGTAGAGATTGATAATGTGAATCCCATTACGCTCCATATAGATATAAGGTGCCATGTTAGGATTCCACTTTCTAGTAAGGTGGCCAAAGTGTACACCTGCGTCGAGTAATTCTTTGACTTGATTGTTGTCTGCCATGTTGTTTTAGTTTACGTTCTGTAATGTTTAGATGTCAATCTTTCCTTTGTTTTCTTCTGAAAACGGACTTGATTTAGATGCTAAACTAATGTCCCGCTCGGCAGAGCGGAACAACAGCTTATTAATAATTATTGTATTTGTATGAACTTTTTTCTGAATCGCGTTCAGAATGACAACGTTGGATAAACCAACCTTGAAAATATTAACGTTTCGAGAATTGGAACTTCTTACGTGCTTTCTTCTGACCGAATTTCTTGCGTTCAACCATTCTTGGATCTCTGGTTAAAAGACCTTCTGGCTTAAGAAGTGTTCTGTTTTCTTCGTTTATTTCGCACATGGCACGAGATAATGCCAACCGAATTGCTTCAGCTTGTCCAGTGATACCACCACCGAATACATTTACCTTGATGTCATATACTTTTTCGTTGTCTGTGATCACTAGTGGCTGCTTCACTTTGTACTGTAACGTAGCTGTCGTGAAATAGTTCTCTAGTGTTCTTTTGTTTACGGTGATTTCACCTTTCCCTGCGCTTAGGTATACACGAGCAACAGCGGTTTTTCTTCTACCAATTTTGTGAATTACTTCCATTACTTCTTGTGGTTAACTGTTATTGTACGTGGTTTTTGTGCTTCTTGACCGTGATCAGCATCGCTGTACACTTTCAAATTTCTAAAAAGAACTGCACCTAATTTGTTCTTAGGTAACATTCCTTTTACAGCCTTCTCTACAACACGTGCAGGATTCTTTCCTTTTAGTTCGGTGGCAGTCAAACTTCTTTGTCCACCAGGGTAGCCAGTGTGACGTATGTAGGTCTTTTCTGTCCACTTGTTCCCACTAAGAGCAACCTTTTCAGCATTAATAATAATTACGTTATCACCGCAATCTACGTGAGGGGTGAAATTAGGTTTGTGCTTACCGCGAAGTAATATTGCAACTTCACTAGCAAGACGACCCAATGTTTGCCCGTCCGCATCTACCAAAAGCCACTCTTTGTTTACAGTGTTTTTGTTGGCGGATGCTGTTTTGTAACTTAATGTATCCATTTAGTTTTTTGTCAATCGTTAATAAATCATTGTTTCCCCTAATTAAAGGGATTATTCCTCACATAGCTTTACGCGATAGAGGGGTGCAAAAATAATATTATTTATTTGAATAACAAGGGAAGAGTCTGTTATTTTCTAGTTGAAATAGCAGACCTAAAAAGGTAGTGTTCAAATGGTTTATTCAGAAATTCTCGAAACGAGCTTATTCTATAGTTAATATAAGATCATCCTTGCTTACCATATTGCCTTGTTTTAAGGTGACAGCCTTTATATTTCCTGACTTTAAAGCAGTTACTGTTGTTTCCATTTTCATTGCTTCTATGATAAACAAATGGTCATTTTTCTTGACTTCTTGTCCTTTTTTAACCAGCACCTTATAGAGCATACCCTGTAAAGGGGCTCCCAGCTGGTTAGTATCCGCAGGATCCGCCTTCACATTTTCTATTTTCTCAATATTTAATGAAGCATCGATAACATCTACAAATCTATTCTCGCCATTCACTTTAAAGAACACGGTTCTTACTCCTTGGTCATTTGCATCCCCAACCGAAAGTAACTTAACCACAATTGTTTTACCCGGTTGCAAAGTTATTAGTGTTTCCTCACCTACTTTCATTCCGTAGAAAAAATTAGCCGTTGGTAAAATCGCTACACTCCCAAAACGCTTATATTTCTCATGCGCTTGTTCAAAAACTCTAGGATACAAACTATACGATAGAAAATCCTCGAATTCTAACGGACGTGCAAAGCCTTTTTGATACTTCTTCTGAAAAGCCGCATACTCCGCGTCAAAATTTATGGGCGCCATATGCGCATTTGGACGATTGGTATATGCTTTGTTGTTTTTTAATATTATTTTCTGAAGCTCCTTCGGAAAGCCTCCAATGGGCTGCCCTAAGTCGCCTTTAAAAAAATTAATTACTGATTCTGGAAAGGAAATTTCATGACCGCGTTTCATTACATCTTCTGGAAATAAATCGTTGGTTACCATAAATATAGCCATATCGCCCACTACTTTAGAGCTAGGCGTCACTTTTACTAGGTTGCCGAACATAACATTCACAAGCTCATACATTTTCTTAACTTCTTCAAACCTACTCCCTAGACCTAAGGCCTCCGCTTGAGGACGTAAATTAGAATATTGCCCCCCTGGAATTTCATGTTGATAGACTTCTGCCGTTCCAGCCTTAAGACCCGATTCAAACGGATAGTACATGTCACGTACGTCTTCCCAGTAGTTTGAAAATTTATTCAGTGAATCTATATCAAAATCATGCGCGCGTTCTTGCTGTTTCATCATTTCCACAATCGAATTGAAATTTGGTTGTGAAGTGAGACCAGAAAGACCGCCTAGAGCGACATCTACAACATCCACACCAGCTTCAATTGCCTTTAAATAGGTGGCAGATTGAATGGAAGATGTGTCATGTGTATGTAGATGCAAAGGAATTTTAATGGTGTCTTTTAAAGCGCCAACTAGTTCAGTGGCGGCGTACGGCTTTAGCAAGCCAGCCATGTCTTTTATAGCAATCATATGCGCTCCTGCATTTTCTAAATCTTTTGCTAATTGCGTATAGTATTTTAGGTTGTACTTTGTCTCTTTTGGATTTAAAATATCACCTGTGTAGCTTATGGCAGCTTCTGCAATTCCTCCGGTCTGTGAACGTACCGCTTGGATACTTGGCTCCATTGCTTTTACCCAGTTTAACGAGTCGAAAATTCTAAAAATATCGATTCCGTTTTCCCAGGATGTGGAAATAAATTTTTCTATCAAATTGTCAGGATAGGCTTTATAGCCAACGGCATTGGATCCACGAAGTAACATTTGAAATAGGATATTTGGTATCAAGGCGCGAAGATGCCTTAATCGCACCCAAGGGTTTTCATTTAGAAAGCGAAGACAAACATCAAAAGTAGCTCCTCCCCACATTTCTATACTAAAGGTGTTTGGATGATTTTTTGCGAAACTTTCTGCAACGCTTAGCATATCATGTGATCGCATGCGGGTTGCTAATAGTGATTGATGCGCGTCGCGCATAGTTGTATCTGTATAATGAATCTTTTTTTCATCTTTTAACCAAGCGCAAAATTTTTCGGGGCCTAGCTTGGTCAGTAAGTCTTTGGTTCCTTTTGGGTAAGGAGCGGCTGCATCAAATTTTGGCACTTTAGGGGTTCTGAAAACTTTAGTCTTATCAGTAAACGTAACATCCGGATTTCCGTTAACGATCACTTCAGCTATATAGTTTGTAATTTTTGAAGTACGATCTCGAGAGATTGGGATATTGAATAGCGATGGCGTATTCTGAATAAAGTTAACAGAAGCCTTTCCTTCTTTAAACGTGTTATGCTGAATTACATTCTGAAGAAAATAAATATTGGTCTTCACACCACGAATTCTAAACTCTTTTAATGCACGTGACATTTTCCGAACAGCACCATCTAGTGTTCTACCATGGGCCGAAACTTTAACCAGCATTGAATCAAAAAAGGGACTCACACTATAGGATTGATAAATGCTTCCAGCGTCCAAACGGATCCCCATCCCCGAAGCACTTCTATAGGTGGTTATTGTTCCATAGTCTGGTGTAAAATCGTTTTCTGGATCTTCCGTGGTTAATCTACATTGGAGCGCAAAACCGTATGTGGCAAGCGTATCTTGTTCGTAGATTTTTATTTGTGTGTCTGAAAGTTTATATCCTCCAGCAACAAATATTTGTGTTTTAATAAGGTCAATGCCTGTGACCATTTCTGTAACAGTATGCTCCACTTGGATGCGAGGATTTACTTCGATAAAAAAGACATTATCGTCACGATCTACTAGAAATTCGACCGTCCCAACATTGTTGTATTTTACTTCCTCAGCAATGGCAATGGCATAGGCGTAGATGGCTTGTTTAACGCTTTCTGAAACATTAAACGAAGGTGCAATTTCTATAACTTTTTGATGCCTACGCTGCACAGAGCAATCTCTTTCAAATAAATGACGAATATTTCCGTGATTGTCGGCAACTAATTGTACTTCAATGTGCTTTGGGTCTTCTACGTACTTTTCTAGAAACATGGTATCATCACCAAAAGCATTCAGGGCTTCGTTTCTAGCTGAATCAAAATATAGCTTGAGATCATCGGGA
>JBLHGH010000137.1:0-5722 GCA_047615425.1 Candidatus Latescibacterota bacterium | reverse complement strand
GCCTGCTAGGGCTTGCGTCATTATGAAAGGGCGCAACTTGCAAATTTAAAAGATAGCTGCCGTCCTTCACATGGTTTGGAACAAAAATGAATTCTGTGATGGTGGCATCAAAGCGCGGCGCTTTAGGGTAATTCCAAAATGCTCGATGTGCCTCTACCTTTCCGTCATCCATCTCTTTGTCTACGGAAGGCAAATCAATTAATAAATGCATAACACCTATGTCATGTAAATACACTGCCGCAGCTCTTTCAAGATAGGGCCAATTGGTATTGGAATACTTTTTAGATTTCTTAGCGCTAGTATTTGGTAATGTTCTGATGATAACGGCTTGAGGGCTTTTTCCTTTAAGCGCCTTCTTTATTTGTGAAACCGTGAGTATGGCATCATCTTCACGTATTTCTGGTTCAATTGAAATTACTTCCGAAGTAAAGAAATAACATTTGAGTGTCTCGTTTATTGAATGAAACGCTTCAGAAATATGACCCACACATTCAGTATGGGTTCCATGTGCATGTGGATTAAATACAATATTATTGAAATTGACACTAGCGCCTTCACTCACCTTGCCCACCCAATGATCCACTTTCACAGGATAAATTTCGGGTTGCTCTAAATGCCATGCCAATGGATTCTCCTTCGAGGCCATTAATGGCAACGAAATATCCAGGGGTTTGGATAAATCAACAATAAAATTGTTATCGTTTATAAGTATGTTAGCTTTCACGGCGATGGATTAATTCAGTCTAAATTTACTAAGAATAAATCACTCGCTATTCCATCGCTTAAGAATTTACCTTTTTTACTTACTATAAGTCGGTCTCGGTCTCTAATTAAATACCCTGATTTAATAGATCCATTGGCTTGTTTTAAAAGATATTCTGCATGTTTTATACCGAAGGCTTTTCTAACATAATCAATAGATACTCCCTTTTGGGTTCTTAGGCGTGTCATAATGTATTCATTATACTTGTCTTCAATAGATAATACTTCACGTACAATAGGTAAATTTCCTGTTTCAATTTCTTTGATATACTTTGTATTATTTCGAACATTCCAACTGCGTTGATTTCCATTGAAACTATGGGCAGATGGCCCAATACCTAAATAGGCTACTCCATCCCAATAAGCCGTATTATTTCTTGAATAAAAACCAGGTTTGCTGAAGTTTGAAAATTCATAATTTTCATAACCAGCCCTTTCTAAGGATTCAACAAGAATAGCATGGTGGCTCGCAGCCACTTCATCATCTACTGGTGGCACAATTCCTTTTTCAATGAAAGATTTCAGGGCAGTTTTTGGCTCAACAGTAAGCGCATAACATGAAAGGTGCGGTACACCAAGTGCTAACGCTTTATTAATGTTTTCCTCCCAGCGCTCATTAGTCATCCCAGGAATTCCATAAATAAGATCAAGGCTTATGTTTTCGAAGTGTTGCAAAGCACGTTCGATACTGTTAAATGCTTCGGAAACAGTATGTGCTCGATTCATCAGCTTGAGGTCTTCTTCAAAGAATGACTGAACTCCGATGCTTAATCTATTGATTTCTGAATGTGACAAAACGTTTATTTGAGCTTCATCTATATCATCGGGATTTGCTTCTAATGTAATTTCAGGGGCTTCAGAAACTTTAAAATTTTGATATACAGCACTTAAAATCTGCTTAATCTCTTCCGCCGTAAGTAAACTTGGTGTGCCACCACCGAAGTAAATAGTATCTACTTCACCGATCAACTCATCTTTCCGAAGCACTAATTCTTCACAAAGTGCATCGATGAGTTCTTGCTTCTTCTTTAATGAGGTTGAAAAATGGAAGTCGCAATAATGGCAAGCCTGTTTGCAAAAAGGGATATGGATATAGATTCCGGACATCTTACTTATCTACCCGTTTTTCATTCTGCTTTACAAAGGCTGACCAGCCTGTATAATTTTTACCGCCTTGGATTTTCCCAGCGTTGTAAAAGTGACATACCGCTGCCGCAAGGCCATCGGTACTATCTAAATTCTTTGGCAACTCTTTAAGACCTAGCGTGCTCTGAAGCATTTTTGCCACCTGTTCTTTACTGGCATTTCCGTTCCCAGTAATTGCCATTTTTATCTTTTTTGGAGAGTATTCCGTTATTGGTATTTCCCGTGAAAGTCCAGCAGCCATTGCCACACCTTGAGCACGTCCTAATTTGAGCATGGATTGAACATTCTTACCAAAAAAGGGAGCTTCAATAGCAATTTCGTCTGGATGGAAAGTCTCAATTAACTCGATGGTTCGATCAAAAATGTGTTTAAGTCGCACGTAATGGTCATCATACTTGGATAATTGCAATTCATTTAATTGCAAAAACTCCATCTTTTTCCCCGTCACTTTAATTAAACCGAAACCCATAATAGTGGTTCCAGGATCGATACCTAAAATGATTTGTTCAACCTTCATACTTCAAATTATGAGGACTTTCAAAAAAGGCAAAATACACTACCTTAGCTTTAATGATTAGCCTGTCCCACAAATCTAAACAATATCTACTGGTTGCCCTAAAGGTTTTAATACTTGCTGCCACATTCTGGTACATTTATGTCAAATTAAAGGCCACGAACGCCAAAACATTAGAAGCATTTCAAGAAGCATTTGATATTGAAGGACCGTATTTATTTTATTACGGAATTCATTTTCTACTATTGGCTATCTTAAACTGGTTTTTTGAAATTCTGAAGTGGAAAACCGTAGTGTCTTTTTTAGATCGCATCTCATTCAAGAAAGCCCTAAAACAGACCTTGGCTGCCCTAACTATTTCTTTAGCTACTCCAAGCCGCGTTGGTGATTATGGAGCCAAAGCCCTTTTTTATGAGCCCGAGAAAAGAAAACAAATCTTAGTCCTCAATTTTTTCAGCAACGGAGCGCAAATGTTGACGACACTAATTTTTGGCTTGTACGGTTTATTTTATGTTTGGATGCATTATGACCTGCAATTATCTATTCTTAATTTGGTGCTATTGCTCGTTGTCACTCTTTTACTCGGGCTCCTAGGATATTTGTTTAAAGAAAAAGAGCTTATTGTCAAAGGGTTTTCGGTGGGTAATGTTATTAGATATTACAAGAAATTAGGCGCTTCGATTCAAATTAGAACTTTTATATATTCCGTAATTAGATATGGACTTTTTAGTTATTTATTTTACAATTTATTACACTTTTTTGGTGTAGAGATGCCTCTCTGGGAAGTGATACCCATCATCTTTGCAATGTATTTTCTAGTTTCAATTATACCGAGTCTCTTTGTTTTCGACGTTGTAGTGCGCGGAGGTGTTGCTGTTTGGTTGTTTTCGCTTGCAGGAATTTCAGAGTTACCTGTATTAAGCACTGTACTCTGCATGTGGATATTAAATTTCGTCTTTCCAGCTATCTGGGGCAGTTTTTATGTAATCTCTTATAAACCGGCAGGCTGATGTTGATTCTATTAGTCATCCCCATTTTATACAGCTTGGTAATGCTTTATTATTACTTAGGGATAAGGAAAACCAAAACCTTAGCGTTATACAATAGCGACCAAAAAACAAGTTTTTCTGTTATAATTCCCTTTCGGAATGAAGCCGATAATCTGCCAGCGTTATTAACCTCTCTTTTGAACATTGAATATCCGAAGAGCTTATATGAAATTATCTTGGTTGATGATGCTTCCGAAGATAATTCTGCGGCATTAATCACCAAATGGATCACCGACAACAAACTACAATCCAACGCGCGTTTGACACAAAGTATTCGCGCCTCTGAAGCACCAAAAAAAGATGCACTCCAAACTGCGATTGCGCTTGCAAATTATGACTGGATTATTACCACAGATGCAGATTGTAAAGTGCCTGAATGTTGGCTAAAAGCCTATGACGCTTTGATTCAGAAAAAAAACACTGTCTTCGTGGCAGGCCCTGTAATGTATGAAGGCAACAACTCTTTTGTTGAACAATACCAATTCATAGATGGGTTAAGTTTGCAAGCAGTAACTGCTGGAGGTTTTGGCCAGAAGAATCCAATTCTTTGCAATGGAGCTAACCTGGCCTATAAGCTTGCTATATTTAAAGAGCTTAAAGGTTTTGAAGGGAATAACCATATTGCCAGTGGAGATGATATATTTATGCTTGAAAAGGTGTCCAGAGCCTATCCAAAGCAAATGCACTATTTAAAAAATTACGACGCCTTGGTGCGTACAAAGCCCGAAAAAAATTGGATGGCCGTTCTAAACCAACGCTCTCGATGGGCATCAAAAACCACAAAACAAAAAAGCCTCAGTGTTAAAGTTTTAGGACTTTTTATCCTGTCTATTAACTTGTCTTTATGCTGGGCGCCTTTATTATTTACGGTGAGTCCCATATACGGTTCTATAGGATTAAGCATTGTCCTAATAAAACTTATTGCTGACTATCAAATGATAAAAACTGCCGCTTCAATATTAAAAACCAGCGTCCCTTTCTGGCATTTTCTTGGCAGTTTTTTTGTGTATCCTATCATCACAATACTTGTTTTTTATAGCATGGTTATTCCCAAGTATCAATGGAAAGGAAGAATCTTCCGTTATTAAAGCGAATAAATTTTTTATCTTTAGACTATAAATTACACCCTTATGAAACTCCTAACTACCTACTTAATTTTAGTGATGCTATTTTTCATAGCAACTACTTTAGCCCAAAAACAATATACTGTTGACGGGAATACCTATACATTAATTACTGAAGTTGATGGTCCGCTCACTTTGTTATGGAATACCATTGATCAAGAGTATCGCTATTTTTCTAAAAAAGACAATACCATTGTGGAGCTCAAAAACACTAAGATAGATGGTGATTTCCAAGAGGAATACATACGTGTGTTGACTCAACAAACTGATGGCAGTATTTCTACAACTAAAGTAAAATTTACACGCCCTGATCTCGTAGCCTTCTTTAACGCCTATAATAGTAGCGTAGACCCAGAATATCAGTCAGAAACCCAAAACACGGCGCTATCTATCCGTCTTGGAGGTTTCGCAGGAGTAAGCAACAATGCATATTTTATTAATCCGGATAATACTTTTTTGCCGGTCATTGGTATCGATTTTGAGATAATTGATAAAGTGAAACTGAAAAGGCATGCTGTTTTATTTCAATTCGAGCAAACATTGAGTAGCAGCGATTACGTATTCTCTTCTTCTGAATTGTCCTTGAGTTATAGATACAAATTAATCATGCAGGAAAAATTTGATATTTTTCTTGGCATCAAAGGGGCTTCATATACCAACATTTCTCGAGATTTAGTTGCCGATGGAACCGATGGTGAAGAGGAAGTAGTTAAATCGTCTGGTGGAGATGTTAGAAGCCCTGGAAGTCTTGGTTTTGGCGCTGATATTGCTTTAGGAGAGGGTTTCTTAACGTTCGCCTACAATGATATTGTGTCCTTGGGACTTAACAAGAAAGATGGATTTCCCATACACCTTACGGTAGGATATAAATTTCCGCTTTAATTTCCAGTTTGGATGACCACTGGTAAGGTGAATTTAGTTTCCACGGGGATGCCCCTCTTGTATGCAGGTGCAACTAATTTAATTGCTGAGACACCATCTATGAGCCAGTTTTCCATTATCGGAAACATGTGAATTAGCGTACTGTCTATAGCCACTTTTGTCACTTCTAATCTTGCATTTTTGTGAACATAAAAATCTAAATATATCGTATCATGAATGTCTTTGGTAACGAATATGTTTTGTTG
>JBLHGH010000136.1:0-5745 GCA_047615425.1 Candidatus Latescibacterota bacterium | reverse complement strand
TTTTTCCAGTAGCGAAGCGCCCCAGAAGCGCCAGCGCTCCAGTTTCCAGAAGCAAAGCGACTCCAAATTTAAAACGCTACGCTTCTAGAGACTGGAAAAGAGAATTTAACGACAAGGTGGCTTAGTGTTTTTTCCAGCAGCGCAGCGCTCCAGCTTCCAGAAATGAAATGCTCCAGAAGCAAAGCGACTCCAAATTTAAAACGCTACGCTTCTTGAGACTGGAATCGGGAGAAGGACAACAAAGAATACCGTCTTTTTCCAATAGCGAAGCGTTCCAGAAGTGAAACGCTCCAGTACCCAGAAGCAACGCGCTCCATGAAAAGTGCGATGCCCCCTTCGATATCAATTAAAAATATTTACGCGGGAATAGTGTGATTTGATGAGTGAAGATAATAAAGATTTAGATAAGCGATTTGATGCCTTGGAAAAAAAGTTGGATAGTCTTGCCGTTGCTAACCCGTTTTCTGGTTTTCAAAATCAAAATGTCAATTCCGATGAAATTGATTTGCGTGAGCTGTGGAATGTTATTTGGGCGGGGAAGTGGATAATTGTTGGAGTGACGTTTTTGTTTGCTGTTGCTTCGGTGGTTTATGCTTTGTCGTTGCCTAATATGTATAAGTCTGAGGCATTGTTGGCACCGGCGGAAGAGAATTCTGGTGGTGGTTTGGCTGGCATGGCGGGTCAGCTTGGTGGGTTGGCGAGTTTGGCTGGGGTGAACCTTGGTGGTGGTGGGGCAGATAAAACTACACTAGCGTTGGAAGTGCTGAAGTCTCGTGAGTTTATTTCGTACTTTATTGAAAAACACGAATTATTAGTACCATTAATGGCCGTAAATGGATGGGATGGGGAAAAGGGTGAGCTAATAATTGATTTGGAAAAATATGACCCAAAATCAGATGCTTGGGTAAGGAATATCTCTCCTCCGAAAAAGTCTAAACCAAGTATGCAAGAGGCATACGAAGAATTTTTCAAAATTTTTAATGTTTCTCAGGACAAAAAAACAAATTTTGTGTTCATAAGTATTGAATTTTACTCGCCGACGGTTTCAAAGCAATGGGTGGATTGGTTGGTTGAGGATATTAATTTCAGGCTAAAGGCTCGTGATGTTGCGGAGGCGGAGCGTAGTATCAAATATTTGAATAGCCAGTTGGAGAAAACGTCAATTGCGGATATGCAGTCTATATTTTATGAATTGATTGAGGAGCAGACCAAGACGGTTATGTTTGCTGAAGTTCGAGATGAGTATGTGTTTAAAATCATTGATCCGCCAGTAGTGCCCGAAAAGAGAAGTAAGCCTAGTCGAGCGTTGATAGTAATTTTTTGTACTTTTTTAGGCGGGATAGCTAGCATTATATTTTCCGTTTTGAAAAGCTTATTTGTTCCAGTTTTTTTTCGATTAGACAAGAGTTGATTCTCTTTTCCTTTTGTATTGTACTTGGTCGCTGCGATGAGAATATGGCATTTAGTTGGGTGTTATAAGTGCTCTGCTTATAGCGAGTGGGTCTATACTCGCGGAATAGGTTCTAGTGTTCCCGGCTGAGATATTGGTATAGCATAGTTTTTCTTGTTTCGTTCGTTTATTTGCGATGCTTACTTTGTTAAAACTACAAAGCTAGAGTTTATGTTCGTTGTGGATTATTGTTTGAAAATATAGGAGTTGTTATGAAAGCAGTGATTTTGGCAGGTGGTTTAGGTACGCGCCTGAGTGAAGAGACCGATCTAAAGCCAAAACCAATGGTTGAAATAGGGGGGCGACCAATCCTTTGGCACATCATGAAGCACTACTCTTTTCATGGTATTAATGATTTTATTATTTGCTGTGGCTATAAAGGATATGTGATCAAAGAGTATTTTGCTAATTATTTTTTACATATGTCAGATGTGACGTTTGATTTAAAAGACAATGTTATGGAGGTCCATAAAAAGCGTGCTGAGTCTTGGAAGGTGACGTTGGTTGATACTGGAGATGGCTCTATGACTGGTGGAAGGCTGAAGCGCGTGTCGGAATATATAAGAGATGAAGAAGCCTTTTGTTTCACTTACGGTGATGGCGTTGGGAACGTAGATATTAGTAAGTTGATTGCATTTCATCGCAAACATGGGAAAAAAGCGACTCTGACGGGGGTTTTTCCGCCGGGTCGATTTGGAGCCTTAGATATTGCAAATGACCATGTAAGTCGTTTTATTGAAAAACCCAAGGGTGATGGTGGAATGATTAATGGAGGTTTTTTTGTGTTGTCTCCGAAAGTTCTAGATTACATAAATGGTGATGATTGTGTTTGGGAGGGGTCACCTTTAAATACTTTATCGGCAGAAGGTGAGTTAATGGCGTTTCGACACGAGGGGTTCTGGCAACCAATGGATACTCTAAGAGATAAGATACACCTGGAACGCTTGTGGAATACTGGTAAAGCCCAGTGGAAAGAGTGGAGTTAGAGATGTTTGGTTCGATCTATCAAAATAAAAAAGTTCTTGTTACTGGGCATACTGGTTTCAAAGGCGGTTGGTTGACCACTTGGTTACTTAAGCTTGGCGCAAAGGTGTCTGGTGTTTCGAATGTGATTCCTACATCGCCATCTATGTTTGTCGAGTTGGGTCTTAATGAAAGGATTGAGCATAATTTTTGCGACATTCGAGATATTGCTGTTCTCAAAAAAATTATGCTCGATTTTGAACCGGATTTTGTTTTCCATTTGGCAGCACAGGCTATCGTTTCTCATTCTTATGAAGAGCCGCTTGAGACCATTAGTACAAATGTAATGGGTACCGCTAATGTATTAGAATCATTACGAGCATTAAAAAATAGATGCGTAGCGGTGATAATTACATCTGATAAATGTTACGAAAATGTTGAATGGGAATGGGGCTACAAGGAAACTGATTCGCTCGGAGGTCGTGATATTTATAGTGGCTCCAAAGGTGCTGCTGAAGTAATTTTTCATGCTTATCAACAATCCTTTTTTTCAAGTGATAATTGTAATGTAAGTCTAGCAAGCGGCCGCGCCGGTAATGTCATTGGAGGAGGCGACTGGGCTAAAGATCGAATTGTTGTTGATTGTGTAAAAAATTGGTCAGAAGGTAAGACGGTTGAAATAAGGAGCCCCTCGGCGACACGGCCTTGGCAGCACGTGCTTGAGCCGTTGAGTGGTTATCTTGCGCTAGGTCAAAAGCTTTTTGGTGATCGACAGTTACAGGGGCAGTCGTTTAATTTTGGACCAAAATCGGAACAAAATCGAACGGTTTTGCAATTGCTTGAAGACCTTAGTGTGTATTGGGATTTTGATACGCTTGACCAGGCTTTTGAGATTACAGAGAATATCCCATTTCATGAAGCTGGGCTGTTAAAGTTAAATTGCGATAAGGCCTTATTTCACCTTAAGTGGGAGGGTAACTTGTATTACAAAGAGTGTGTGAAACTGGTAAGTGAGTGGTATTTCGGTTTTTACAGGGCAGAAAAAAATATGTTTGATGTGACAATGGAACAAATTGGACAATATGAGCTTCTAGCAAGGGAGCGGAATCTTGTATGGACCGTGGGGGAGTAGCTATATATGGATGGTGTAAGAGTCACGCCGCTAAAGTGTATTAGTCAGCCCAAAGGTGATCTTTTTCATGGGCTTAAAGCTTCTGAAGAGTGTTTTACGAGTTTTGGCGAAGCCTATTTTACTACTGTTATTGCAGGTGAAATTAAAGGGTGGAAAAAGCACACTAGAATGAGGCTAAATTTGATGGTGCCCGTTGGTGAGGTTGATTTTTATGTTCATGATGAAAGAACCGGCGTGACAGAAAAATATACTTCTTGTGCTGATAGCTTTTGTCGTATCTGTGTTGAGCCTGGTTTATGGGTCGCATTTACCAGTGAAAAAAAAGGTACGAACTTGATTTTAAATATAGCGTCAATTGAGCACGATCCTGATGAGGCAGTAAATAAAAATATCGATTTAATTCCTTTGAGGTGAATTATGCGAGTTGGTGTAACGGGTTGTAATGGTTTGCTCGGTTCAACTATCTGCCGCTTAGGTAGTTCTTTTGGGGTTGAGCCGGTGAAGCTAAGTCGTGAATGTTACGGCCTTGAAAATTCTTTATCGTTGGTTTGTGAATATATTCGAAAAATGGATGTTTCTGTTGTAGTTCATTGCGCTGCAAATACTAATGTCGAATTGTGTGAGCAAGAAATTACAGAGTGTTTTAAAGATAACTATTTGCTCACCGAACTCTTGGCTAATGCATGTAAGATTACCGATAAGAAATTAGTATATATTAGCAGCACTGGCGTATACGGGAATTACCAGGAAGATCCGTATCGTGAGTTCGATGATATTAGGCCAACGACGAATCACCACAAGTCAAAGCGTATGGGTGAGTTGGTTGTCTGTGATTTGTTGCAAGATTACTTAGTTGTGCGTACCGGTTGGTTGTTTGGTGGCGATTGGTCAATGCCCAAAAATTTTGTTGCCAATAGGGTGCGTGAAGCAAAAAAATGTGATGGGCTTATCAAGTCTGATTGTGGTCAAGTTGGAAACCCGACGTATGTTGACGACTTGGCTCAACGCGTGTTTATGCTTATTGATTCTTCTTGGTCCGGTGTTTTCAATTGCGTTAATGAGGGCATCGCATCTCGTTTCGAATATGTGGGAAAAATCATATCTTTATATGGCTTGGATGTAAAAGTCGAACCCGTAGAGTCTTCATCGTTTAATCGAATGGCTAAAGTGTCACATAATGAATCTGCAGTGAACTTCAAACTGAATGCGTACGGTTTTACCCCTATGCCTGAGTGGGCCGCTAGCCTCTCAAGATATATCGAATTTAATCGGTAAGTAGGATGAGATCCCTTTGTTGTAGATGATGGCTTTGTTTATGAGGCTGTCTTTTATGTTTTACGTGAAATATTCATATTGTATAAATAATTTTGGTGTAATGATTCAGCTTATATATAGTGCAGGCATCGAAAAAATTTTAATTGATGGTGTTGAGACTTCTTATGATCTCAATTCTGATGTCGATATGGGTTTGATTCGATTGGATTTGAGTGAATCGTTCATGAGTATTATTGAACAAAGCGAAGCAGATGTTGCGTGGTTAACTCGTACTTTTGAGAGGAACACTTTACATTCTAAGTTGTTTGAAGATATTTGTTTCGTCGTCATGGTGGCAAAGCTATATGAGACATATCCAGATAGTGACGTGAAAATATTTTCTTCTCGTTATTCCTTTTGGCCATATTTTGGTAAGACGGCTAAGTTTTCATTAAGGGATAGATTTTGTTTTTCTTGTAGGTGGGCTTTCGAAAGGGTAAAGGATAAGGTACGGAATATTTGTTTTTTTTCGTCGTGTGTAAAAAGACTATTGCTGAATCATCGAGGCATCAAACAACTGGAATCAAATACCTATGTGATTCAAACCTGGGTGAATGACTCTAATGTTCTTGATGGGTGTTATCAGGAAAGGTATTTCGACGGTCTCGTGGAGTATCTTCAAGGAAAAGGTTTGAAGGTCAAAGTTTGGGCTATGATCTATGCTTCTACGAGCTATTCCACCTTGGTTCGTTCATTGAATAACCTTATTAGTCCGGTTTATTTGTATGACTTTGTTAAATTTGGAGATCTTTTCTCTGTTGTTAAGTTGATGCGAAAAAAACGTCATTTGGCAAAAGGTATCCGGAGTGTGTTGGTTGGTGGGGTAGATGTTTCCTCCTTGGTTTGTGAGTATATAGGGCGAGAGTGTTACGAAGAAGCCGATTTA
>JBLHGH010000135.1:0-5759 GCA_047615425.1 Candidatus Latescibacterota bacterium | reverse complement strand
GCCCCGCTTCGTTTTGGAGCTGGATTGAAAGGAAAATTGCTTGATGCTATGCGCTATGGAATACCTTCAATTACAACCACAATTGGTGCAGAAGGCATGTGCGAAGCATTATTTTTTCCTGGTTGCATCCAAGACGATAATGAAAAGTTTATAGCGAACGCGATTCAATTATACAATGACGAAGACCGGTGGAACGATTTTCAGAAACAAGGGTTTTCTATAGTCGAAAAACGATTCTTAAAATCGTCCTTTTCCGAAGCATTTAGCAAACGCCTCGAAGACCTGTTTCAAAATATTGATTCCCATCGAAAAACAAATTTCGTTGGTCAGATGCTCCTTCATCATAGTAATCAAGCCTCGAAGTATATGGGCAAATGGATTGAGGAGAAAAACCAGAAGCAATAAAGAAGCGGGTTTATGTAGCTGGTAGATTAAAGAGTAAACATGTTGTTGTTTACAAAAAAGATACTGTTCACTAAGAACAACTTGCCATTTTCCCAAAAAGAACGAAACAGTACGTCGTCCACCAAATAAATAACGCTACCACTGCCTATTCTTTTTTCAGCAAAGGTTACGGAGTTTGCTAGACCGGCTTTCGCGTCTTCCCCTGAGAATCCGGAAACGCTTACTGGGTCACCCTTAATATAGCCTACGTTATAGCCGCTATCTAACAGGTTGAAGGAATTTCCGCCAAGTTTTAAACTATAGTAAATGTTTTCATACCCAAAAGCCATTGGATGGCTCGAATCAATTGTTGTTTTGTAAATACTCCCTGTAATTAAGTTTTTTACATTATCGCGTTCCCGTTGGTCATAGGGGATTAAATTGGCCTCTTCTGTTTCTTCGTCATCATCATCGCTGTTTTCTTCTATTCCGAAGTCGTCTTTGCCTGCAAAACTCCCAACGGCATTTCCTATAGCTATCACTTTACCACCTTTTCGGACCCAAGCTTTTAAACCGTCGATAGTGTCATCGTCCAGCATACTTCCATACCGTCCACTTGGTAAAATAAGTACGTCGAAGTTAGTCAAAGAATTCGTGCTGAAGTCTCCTGTGTCAATTGAAGTAATAGGATATACTAATTGATTTTCAAAGAAATGCCATAGCGCACCATAGCTCAGTGAAGAAGTTCCGTCGCCTCGCAAGATTGCAATTCGTTGCTTGTTCACCATTTTGATATCTGGTGAGCCGAAGTCTGTTTTGTTGTCACTAAAACTTGTGTTGGCATAATACAATTCACGGCTGTGCTTGTTTGCAATTTTCGTTACTGTTTCAGAATACTTAGCATTCGTTCGGTTATCACTGTTTGTTATTACCAAACTTCCTTTCCCGAATTTTTTTCCGTCAAAACTCAAATCCTTTTCCGAAAAACGAACTCTGATATCATTCTGAAGCAATTCAGCTAGGAAAGAAGCATCGTAAATACTATTCCATCTAACGATATAACCCGCGTTGGCTTTCATTACCTGATTCATAATTTTCATGTGCGGATTGGAACCATTCGCTGCGACCAATGACGTACTCGCAATAGCTGGTAGGCCATAGGCATACGGGATACTCCAGGCCGTAATGTCATAGGTCAGGGGGTCGCTTAACTTGGCATCCGATTCGAAAAGTACTTTAACCATTTTCCCTTTTGGTTGATTGGTGCTCACAACCAACGCGCCATTGGCGTTCATGCTGCCGGTTTCATTTTTTTGGTAATCGAAACCGCTTGCCTTACCGCCTGTGGCGAAGCCATATTTTATTTCATGCTTATCTAGTAGGCTTGTAAGCGCGTGAATTTTATCTGGATGTCCTTTTAGCACATAACTCTTATATTTTAAGGCGCTCGTGTCGAAGAATTTCTTGAATTCCGTATTTAACCTACTGGCATTTTCAGAAGAAATTTCTACTGTTGAAAGTCCTGTAGTTGTATGATGCGCAACACGATCTACCAAGGTGAGTACGTAGCCTTCGTCCGTATTAATTCCTAATCCAGCACGCCCGTGTCCTGCTTGCTCATAAGTCATCCCAATCGCGCCCATAAAAGTTGGGTAGGTGTCTCCATAACTTGGATACAGTAAATCGAATCGCTCTCTTGTAAAGAACAACCAACCTTCTTGGTCAAAATAACGTGCGTGATTCTTTCCAATTTCAACTTGAAAATCACTTTGAAATTTACTGATGATTTCGTGATACGGTTCGGCTGCTGGCGCAAAATAATAAGGCTCATTGATGCCTTGCTCATGGAAGTCAACGTGCACATGGGGCATCCATTTGTTATAGAGTTTTAAGCGCTGCTGGCTCTCCACTTGTGTTGCCCATGCCCAATCTCGGTTTAAGTCGAATAAATAGTGATTTGGACGTCCGCCTGGCCATGGCTCATTGTGCTCTACAGCTACCTGCTTTACATCATAAGGTTTTGATGCCACTTGATTGTACCAATTTGCATAGCGATCGCGACCATCTGGATTAATACAAGGATCTATAATCACTACAGTGTTTTGCAACCAAGCTTGTTTTTCCGTAATCAACTCATAAATTGTTTGCATTGAGGCTTCTGTACTTGAGGCTTCGTTGCCGTGTACATTATAGCTTAGCCAGACAATTGCTGTTTTAGGATTCGCACTCCCTGCTTCGATGCCAACATTCTTTAAGTTGTCCATTCGAATGTTTTTAATATTTGCCAAGTTAGCAGCTGCAGAAATAACCGCATACGTAAGCGGTCTGCCTTCATTGGTTTTTCCGTAGGTGTCATAAGTCGCCATAGTACTATTCTCGGCCACATGTTCAAAATAGTTTACAACATCTGCATGACGCGTAAATTGTGCTCCAATTTCGTAGCCTAAGAATTCGGCAGGTGATTGTAGTTGTGCGATAGAAATTGATGTGAAAAGGACGAAAAGTAAGCGCAAATATGTATTCATTATACAGTCATTAATATATTGAGCGTTAAAGATACTGGTAATAATTAATTTTTATTACTTCTATTGAATTTTAACGAACTAGGCGCAGACAAAAACAGTAGGCTTGACCCTTAGATTCTTAATTAAACCCTATTTTTGTGCTAATCTTCGTATAGGATTATGTCGAAACAAACACTTCCGTATCAAGAAACGGGTTATTTCTCGCAACTTATGAGTGATTATCTTTCAAAGGATGAATCGCTAGCTGCTTTCTATGGAAGGTTTCCGACGTTGGAAAATTTCAAGGCACAAATTCAAGAGAAAAGGTTGTCGGTTTCAACCGATTCGAGAACTGCTTTGGTGACTCAATTAAACCAACAATATGCGGGAACAGCAGTTTCCGGGGCTACGCAAGCTAATATTGATAGCCTTTCTTCAGAAAATACATTTACAATTACCACCGGACATCAGCTTAATTTGTTTTCAGGTCCTTTATATTTCTTGTATAAGATTTTTTCGGTAATTAATCTTTCGGAAACACTAAACAAGAAATATATAAAGCAACATTTTGTGCCAATATATTGGATGGCGACAGAAGATCATGATTTTGACGAAATCAATTTTTTTAATTCCTTCGGAACAAAATATCGTTGGGATAGAAAAAGTGAAGGTGCTGTTGGAGAATTGTCAACCGATGGTTTAGATGAGGTTTTAAAACAATTTCAAAAAGATTTAGGTGAAAGTGATAATGCAAAGGTGTTGTCAAACCTTTTTTCGGAAGCATATCTAAAAAATCACAACCTAGCCGATGCGACACGCTATCTAGGAAATGAGCTTTTCAAAACATACGGACTTGTAATTATTGATGGGAATGATGCCGAATTAAAGAAGGCGTTTGTGCCTTTCGTAAAGAAGGAGTTTGATACGCAGTTAGCACATGCTAAGGTGACAGAGGCTACTTCAAGGTTAACAGCTTTGGGTTATCCTGAGCAGGTGCATCCGCGTGAGATCAATTTATTTTATTTAACTGAAGGTAGTAGGGAACGCATTATCGAGAAGGAGGGGAAGTTCTTTATAAACAATTCTCAGAAAGTATTTTCAGGAACTGAAATACATCAGGAATTAAATGAGTATCCAGAGCGTTTTTCTCCAAATGTCTTATTGCGTCCTTTATATCAGGAGGTGATTTTACCCAACCTTTGTTACATTGGCGGTGGTGGTGAATTGGCGTATTGGTTGCAGCTAAAAACTTACTTTGAGTCCGTTAAAATTCCGTTTCCAGTTTTATTGCTTCGGAATTCGGTTCTTTTGGCGCCTCTCACGTATTTTAGAAAGTTGGAAAAGCTAGGGTTAAAGATGTCAGATTTGTTTCAAAAACAAGAAGCCTTAAAGGCAAGCTTTACGAAACGCATTTCGGAAATACCTATCGATTTCAGTAATCAAAAAGCACATTTGAAGGAGCAATTCGAAGCGCTTTACAAACTTGCTTCTCAAACAGACGCATCCTTTAAAGGAGCTGTGGGAGCACAGGAAAAGAAGCAGCTCAATGGTTTGGATTATCTTGAGAAACGCTTACTGAAGGCGCAGAAAAGGAAATTTGCAGCGCAGCTAAATGCCCTTGAGGTGATTCAAAATGGCCTCTTTCCGAAGCAAAGCTTACAAGAGCGGACCTTGAATTTTTCGCAATTTTACGTAGCATACGGTGATGTGCTTTTATCTAAACTGAAGGAAAATTTAGATCCTTTAGACCCTACTTTTACTATCCTTGAATTAGCTTAGTAAGACTGGCTAAAATTTTCTCTTTCCCTTTTACCAAAATGAATTTTTAGCTTACTTTTGCGCATGCAAAACAACGTCCTCATTTTAGATTTTGGATCGCAGTACACGCAGTTGATTGCAAGGCGTGTGCGAGAGTTAAATATTTACTGCGAAATCCATCCGTATCATAAAATTCCTGAAGATTTATCAAGTTTCAAAGCCGTTATCCTATCTGGTAGCCCACTTTCTGTGCGCGCCGAGGATGCTGCGCATCCCGACCTTTCAAAAATAAAAGGTCACAAACCACTTTTAGGGGTTTGTTACGGCGCACAGTATCTCGCACATTTTGGAGGTGGAAATGTAACTCCTTCTAATATTAGAGAATATGGACGGGCGAAGCTTTCAACAATTCACGATCATGTAGGGCTTTTTGCAGGAATTTCAGAAGGAACACAGGTATGGATGAGTCATAGTGATACTATTGCTGAACTTCCAGATGGAGGTGTTCGACTTGCAAGTACAGATGATGTTGCTAACGCGGCCTATAGAATTAAAAATGAAGATACCTACGCGATTCAATTCCACCCAGAAGTGTATCATACTTCAGAAGGAAAACAGCTATTAAAGAACTTCTTGGTTCACATGGCTGGCGTTGAACAATCTTGGACTCCACATGCCTTTGTGGAAACTACAGTGAAGGAATTGCAGGAAAAAATAGGAAGTGATAAAGTGGTATTAGGTTTAAGCGGTGGAGTAGATTCTACTGTGGCGGCTATTTTATTGCATAAAGCCATAGGCAAAAACTTGTATTGTATCTTCGTTAATAACGGTTTACTTCGGAAGAATGAATTTGAAAGCGTTTTAGAACAGTATAAAGGGATGGGTCTTAATGTGAAAGGCGTAGATGCTTCGGCGCGCTTCTTGGATGCATTGAAAGGCGAAAGTGATCCTGAGACAAAGCGAAAGGCGATTGGAAATGCTTTTATTGAAGTTTTTGATAATGAGGCGAACGAGATTACAGATGTGACCTATTTGGCGCAGGGAACAATTTATCCAGATGTTATAGAAAGTGTTTCGGTAAACGGACCTTCAGTTACCATCAAATCCCATCAC
>JBLHGH010000134.1:0-5790 GCA_047615425.1 Candidatus Latescibacterota bacterium | reverse complement strand
TAGTTTTTTCATAGGACCTGTTGAATATTAATAAGGGAATTAAAGATAAGGATGGAATCTAAAGTGAACAAAAATTTAACAATTTTTTCAGAATGGCTTATCGTCGAAATAATTCACAACTAAGGCCACCATATAGCTGTAGCTCATTATGCCTTCAGATTGATTGCTAGCCTTTAAAAACACATCCCAAAATGCCTTTGATATATCTTCCAGCGGGTTTTGATAGCTTTCCCAGAAATCTCGCATTTCCTTATAGCTAATAAGGATTCCGGGATTTATAGTAGGAATAATTTCGTCATATAGTTCCATATCGCGTCTCGCTATTTCGTTTACGCAATAGCGCAGAGTGAAAATATATCCTGAGTACTTAATAAATGGGTCGTCATTGTTAATGGTTGCTAATGTGGCAATGAAATTTGCTTCGTTTTCAGCAGCATATCCAATTTGATGTGCTTGTTCATGTACTGCTACTACGGGGAATTTGTAGGTTTTGATCATGCTGTTAACTTGGGCTTCTCCAGAAAAAGGGTTGTAATAACCACTATATCCCATATACGTTAACCCTAAGCTCCAACCGCTTTTTTTAATGCTCTTTGGGTAATATGCCAATGCTGGAAATTTTTCTTCTAAGTTTTTATAACCATTTATAGACTTATCGAAAATCTCTTGTTGGGTATAGGGTAGATCAATTTTAACACTGTCTTCGAATCCAAGTTCACGGTGCAAGGCATTCGCCTTTGCAATGAGTCTTTTGGTAGTGCTTATCAATTGTTCAGTGGTATAACTCTTCTCTAAGTTTAGCGCTTTATTGAGCGGCTCACGGTAGTAATTAAAACCCCATAGCAGATGAAATACAAAATATACTAAAGATAGTGTGGCGAGAATATCAACTACAAATTTCACAGGTTCCTTCCAGACTCTTTTTATGTTTTTATAAATCCAACGCAACGCTATCAATGCAATGATTAGATAAAATAAGTCGCCCAGTGAAAAAGGAACCCAGCCAAAGATGCTTCTGGAAATTTTAGACAAAATAGGGTAGAGGCCTTGGCTATAATACTGTTCTACAAAACTCGGGTAATTCTTAAGGATCTGTAATCCAATTATTTGAATCGGAAACAAAAGCACTAAAACGATTTTTGGTTTGTTTCTTAAGAATACTTTTATCATGGCCGAGTTTGTGTTCGGACTAGAAGTATTTATTCCTTTGCCAAAACTTTTCATAAAAGTAAGAAAAGCTTGTAACTTTACAGCATGCGTTTATAATAGCGCACTAAAATTTAGTAAATCTTTAAAACCCCAAGTGGGCGCTGCATTATGAACGAAGCAATACGTAACCTAGAACCTAAAGAAATATGGAATAAATTCGCCGATTTGAATGCTGTGCCACGACCTTCGAAAAAAGAAGAACGAGTAATTGCCTTCATGAAAGCGTTTGGTGAAAGCCTAGGTTTAGAAACCATGGTAGATGAAATTGGGAATGTAAT
The DNA here is from genome assembly GCA_047615425.1 of Candidatus Latescibacterota bacterium. GTDB lineage: Bacteria > Bacteroidota > Bacteroidia > Flavobacteriales > Flavobacteriaceae > Patiriisocius. The sequence goes on along the minus strand of JBLHGH010000134.1, from coordinate 4,303 downwards.
CATTAAAAAACCTGCTACGGAAGGTATGGAGGACCGCATGTCCATTGTGATGCAGTCACACCTAGATATGGTACATCAGAAAAATAATGATACGGATTTTGATTTCGATACGCAAGGAATTGAAATGTATGTGGATGGTGATTGGGTTCGTGCAAATGGAACAACCTTAGGTGCAGATAATGGCTTGGGAGTAGCCACCATCATGGCGATTTTAGAAAGCGAGACTATTGAGCACCCTACTTTAGAGGCGCTTTTCACCATTGACGAAGAGACTGGTATGACTGGTGCCATCGGGCTTCAAGGTGGTTTGCTACACGGAGATATTCTGTTAAATTTGGATACCGAAGAAGATGACGAAATTGGTGTAGGTTGTGCTGGCGGTGTGGATGTAACTGCAACACGAAGTTACAATGAAATGGATGCGCCGTCTGATGGAAAAAGCTACACTATTACTGTTAAAGGGCTTCAAGGAGGTCATAGCGGAATGGATATTATTAAAGGGTTGGGTAATGCCAATAAAATGATGAATCGACTTCTTTATGCCACTCAGGATTGCATGCATATTTCAAGTTTGAATGGCGGCAGTCTTAGGAATGCAATTCCACGAGAAAGTGTCGCTTCGGTTGTGATTGTTGATGAAGCTCGTTTTTACTCTGAATTTGAATCAGTTAAAAAAGGAATTCTTGAAGAGTATAAATTATTAGAGAAGGACCTAGAAATAACGGTGGAAGTTGCTTCGGAAGAGAGTATGAAGGTATTAGATGATGTGGCTCAAAAATCGCTTGTCCAAGCTGTTTACGCGGCACATAATGGAGTTTATCGAATGAGCCCTGCAATTGAAGATTTGGTTGAAACATCAAATAATATCGCAAAAATTACGGCTGCAGATGGTGAGATAAAGATTAAATGTTTGACACGATCCTCCGTAGACTCATCAAAAGACGACCTTGCAAACACGCTAATTTCGGTATTTGAAATGGCGGGATATGTTGTGAGTAGGTCTGGTGAATATCCGGGTTGGGCACCAAATATGGATAGTCCAATTTTAAAGGTAATGGATGCTTTATATGAAAAGATGAATGGTCACAAAGCTAATGTAGCTGCTTGTCATGCAGGTTTAGAGTGTGGAATCCTTGGGCAAAATTATCCAGGAATGGACATGATTTCATTTGGTCCAACAATTAAAGGAGCGCATTCGCCAGATGAACGAGCGAGTATTTCTTCGACAGCGAAGTACTGGAAATTTGTGCTTGAGGTTTTGAGAAATATTCCGAAGAAGTAATTCGCTAAAAAAACCAACGATAGCGCTAAATATTACGGATTGCGTAATTTTAATTATTCAAATAAAAAAAGCCTCTTGAAATCTCAAGAGGCTTTTTTGACAATTACTTTTGTAAATTCTTTTTACTCGACGATATCCATTATTTCTAATTCGAATACCAAATCAGCATTTGGCGGAATTAATGGCGGATAACCTCTATCACCGTAGCCTAGGTGAGCTGGTATAAAGACTAAAGCTTTATCGCCAATACTCAATTGCAAAAGACCTTCCTTAAATCCAGCAATTAAACGCGCATCTTGGCTATAGTCCGTTTCAGTTGGAGCATAACCATTTGCAGCAAGACGATCTTTATCAACCACTTCATAGATTTCGGCTACTTCTAATCTGTTAGAATCAAACATTCCACCGGAGGCAAAATAACCCGCGTAATTCATGGTCACTTTAGATCCTTCTTTTGGTTTTTTGCCATCACCTTTCTGTAAATAGTGAATTTTAATTCCAGAAGGGAGTTCTTCAGCATCTACCTTTAATGTAGCAAAGCTTACTGCCTTGTCCATCATTATTTTTTCCATGCGCTCACCTTTTGAAACACGTTCTGTTTCTTGTTTTTCCATTTCTGCCCCGAAAGGTGCAACAGTAACATCTCCTTTTCTGATGATATTTACTTCACTGATCACAATAGGATCTACTGGCTTATCTCCAGGCTTCGAAGTTTCTGTCACGCCAATTGAGTCTATAATTTCTTGACCCATTACAATTTGACCAAATATTGTGTGTTTTCCATCTAACCAAGGAGTTTCCTTCAAGGTTATGAAAAACTGACTTCCATTTGTTTGTGGACCGGAATTGGCCATGGATAGAATTCCTTTTCCTGTGTGCTTCAATGAATCTACAAACTCATCTGGAAAACGGTATCCTGGGTTTCCGCTTCCGTCACCTTTAGGGTCTCCACCTTGAATCATGAAATTCTCAATTACACGGTGAAAAGTTAAACCATTGAAGTATTTTTTTCCTTTGTGAATTGAGTCTACCATGTCGTTTGTACCTTCAGCTAAGGCTACAAAGTTAGCTACCGTAAGTGGCGTAGCGTCATTGTAAAGCTCAGCAACAAATGTTCCTCTATTTGTGTTGAATTCGGCATAAACACCCTGTCTTAAGTCGGGGTATTTTGTTTGGCATGACCCAAAAGTAAGCGATAGGGTTAATAGTACAAATGCTAATTTTTTCATCTTTGTTTCAATTTTTGTTTTTAATTTTTGCTTAGTCGTTTTATGCTATTTTAAAAGGTGCTAAAATAATTATTTCAGTATGCGATTTTGTATTAATTATTAGAAGACTTTTCAATTGATTTTAACGTCACAGTGCTTTGAATAGGAATATTAGTTCCTAGTTTGTTTTCAATACCATAATAACCATAAGCCTTATAGGATGGGAATAAAAAGGTTACAGTTTCCCCCACTTGCATGAGTTTGACGCCGTCGCGAATTCCAGATATTAAACCCTGATTGGATTGATCAACCTTGTAGGTCTGTATTCCATTTTCTTTTTCACCTAAAATAGGTGTTCCGTCTAACCTACTTACATTGAACGAAAATGTGATTTTTTCGCCAAATTTTGGAACGGCAGTTGGTTCAATATTTTTTTCATTGTAAAAATACCAGAAACCGCTTTCTGAAGTGATAAAATTTGTATTTGGATTTGCTGTGATTACGTCCGCTATTTGGACCTTTTCTTCCTCAAAAATCCTTTTATTACGCTCAACAGATTGCTCGATAAAAGTGCCTGAAGTTTGTTGCACAGGTTTACGTGCGTCGGGACTTTTGCATGCGCTAAAAACAATAACGACTAAAAGTATTATTATCTGGTCAAACTTCATTTAAATCTGGTCTTTATAGTGAGACAATATACTAATAAATTCACTAATTGTATCTTTCAATCCCTTATCGCTTCTTCCTCCAGCGGCATTGGTATGTCCTCCTCCATTGTAGTGCGTTCTGGCAAATTCATTCACTGAGAAATCTCCTTTACTTCGTAAAGACATCTTTATAATATCTTCTTGCTTATTTTCAATAAAAATGACTGCAAAATTTATCCCTTGAATGGATAGCGCATAATTAACGAAACCTTCGGTATCGCCTTTTTTGAAATGATTAGCATCCAATTCCTCTTGCGAAAGGAAGATATATGCTGTCTTATATTCGTCTAAAATATTTAAATTCTTAAGTGCTACACCCAAAAGGCGCATTCTATTTGGACTATTGGTATCGTAAATTTTTTCATGGATACTAGAATGCTTTGCTCCAGCCTCGATGAGATGGGCTGCTACTTTATGCGTAGTTGATGTAGTGGCGGGAAAACGGAAAGAACCCGTGTCGGTCATAATCCCTGTATATAATAAGGTTGCTATTTCCGCAGTAAGCAATTCAATCCCATCCAAAGCGGTCATAAAGTGATAAACCATTTCGCAAGTTGAGCTCATGCCAGTGTCGCTGTAGGTAGCAATAGCATAATCGTCTGGCTGCTGATGATGATCAATCATGATAAATTGAGCATCGCTCTTTTCTAAAAAGGGTGCAACGTCACCTGTTCTGTTAAAGGCATTAAAATCTAAAGTGAAAATAACCTCTGCTTCAGAAAATGCACTTGTGCTTTCTTGAGCAGCTTTATCATGGATAATAAGCTCATTACATCCAGGGAGCCATTTCAAAAATTGAGGAAAATCGTTGGGCATAACCACGCGTACTTGGTGTCCTCTGGCTTTTAGGAACAAGCCAAGTCCAAGACAAGAACCAATAGCATCACCATCAGGGTTTTTATGGCCAATAACGACTATCTTCTTTGGGGTAGCGAGTAGCTCTGTAACAATTGCAGTAATTTCAGCGTTCATAGCCAGCGAAGATACAATTTATTACTATTATGTATCACTTGATTTTAGTACTTTTACATGCTATTAACACTTTCAAAAAATGAAAAACTTAGTTCTATTATTAGTATTTGTTGCCCTTTTAGGCTGTAAAGGAA
>JBLHGH010000133.1:0-5813 GCA_047615425.1 Candidatus Latescibacterota bacterium | reverse complement strand
TTAGATCCTTCTGCTGCATCAATTAAAGCGCCTTGATCTATTGCTGTTACAACAGTTCCTTTATCATTAAAATTAACAGACTGCAGCGCTGCATTCGCATCACCAGTGGCTAATTCTAGTCCGCCGGTTGCATAACTAAGGTTTACATTACTTACTCCAGAACGGACGGTCAATCGCTGTGTTAGCGCATAGCTGACGTTAATACCGTAACTCACATTTACTTCACCGTTTTGAGTATTATCTGCAAACGTTGGGTCAATAGAAGAACCTTGACTCAAAGAACTGTAATACACCGGAGCTACATTTGGACTAATTGCCCAACGATTAATAGGTAACCCATCTGTCGTTTTTGCAACGGCCTCTTTTTGTTCCTCAATTGCATTAAAAATGCTTTCTTTTTGAATTCCTTCCTTAACTATAGCTACATTCTCAATGGCTACTTCATCTATAAAAGGACTTGTAGCGACTAAATTCTTCTTAAGAAGTGTTTCTGCCTTATGAGACGATTCTTGTCCAGTCTTAATGTCATTGTTAGTTCGCTCCTTTGGTGTTTTAGCTGCTACGGAATTCTTAGACAAAAGCTTTTCGGAAATTTGCTTCGTTATATTGTTTTGCTTAACCGCGTCATCCTTTATAGTGCTTTTAGCAGCTACTGAGGTATTCATAAAACGATTCGCTGTTTTCACCACATTGGGCTTATGGGCATCAGAAGTATTCTTTACAGAAGAATCTATAACATCGGTCGTGTTTTCAGAAGTGATATTTGAGTTTTCTAAATTTTGATTCACCAGAATAACCTTTTCGACACCCTGTTCTTGAGAAGACTGAGTAACATCTTCGATTACCAGTTGATTGTTATGATTATCCTCAAAAGTATCAGACATAAACAAGTTTGCAACAGAAAACAACAATACTAACGCAGCAGCCACGCCGCTAAGTTTCCACCATAATGGGATCACTTTTCGATCGCGTTTATTATGGCCAAGTGCTACTTGAATGTTTTCCCAAACCGCAGGTGGCGGCGGAGTCTCCATCCCTTGCAGGCGGCTCTTAAATAACTGGTCTATATTTTTATTGTCTTTGCTTTGCAAATCTATTTTATTGCGCCTGCGGCGCTGTTGCTTGTTTTCTATTCTGTCTCAAAATTTCGGGAAACTCAAAATTATTTTCTACTTTATGTACGTCATATACATTAAAGAAGTCGTAATTAATCTCCACAACTGTCATTCTGAACTCGACATGAACTGAACCAATTCAACAGTCAGATCCTTATTAATCTATCACTATTTTTAATCATCAGTTCTATCTATCAAACACGGCATATTTTCGCCATACGTCAACCTTCCTGCTGTGCTGCTTTAAAATTATTTACTTTTTTCTGCAAAATCTTTCTAGCTCTCGCCAAGTTAGATTTTGAAGTTCCATCACTTATACTCAACTGTTCGCCTATTTCTTTATGGCTATACCCATCGAGCACATACAACGAGAACACAAGCCTATACCGGTCTGGCAACTCTCGTACCATCTGTAACAAATCATCAAGTGGAATTTCAATATGCTCCACCTCATCAATCACTTCATCAGCAATCTGGTCTTCTCTCACCATGTCAAAATGCCGCTTTTTCCTATACTTCTGCAGCACCGTGTTGACGGTCACTCGTTTTATCCAGCCCTCAAAAGAACCTTTGCCCGAGTATTGCTCCACCTTCTTAAAAATGGTTAGAAACGCATCTTGCAAATTATCCTGAGCTTCCACATAATTAGGCGAATACCTCAGACAAATGGCAAATAACACTCCAGAATATTTCTGGTATAGTGCTCCCTGCGCTTGCGCATCTTGCCTCTTACATTGTATAATGAGCTGCTCTTGTGTCAACGTCTAGACTCCTTCTTAGGTTAGGTTTTTTTTAGTACTCTAGAATAAAGGTACCAATTAATCATAACAAAATCAGGTTTCTACATTCAATAGATACCTGATTTTGACCATGGTTGCGTATGCAATTACTTTTTAAGATAATAATTACATACGCGTATTATTTCCGAAACGTTACAAACCAGCCCCTTAGGTCTTATACTAACAACTTCTTATTCTAGATTGTTTATTCCAAAACTCAAATTCCGATGGCTATCGGAAAAATATGCTATTGTTCTTGTAACGCTTTAATAGCCTCTATTATTTTAAGCTCTAACTCTTCCATTAATTCTGGGTTGTCTAGCAACAACGCTTTAACGGCGTCACGCCCTTGCCCAAGCTTCGTTTCGTCATAACTGAACCAAGAACCGGCTTTTCTAATGATTTCAAAATTCACCCCAAGATCAATAATCTCTCCTACTTTAGAGATTCCTTTACCGTACATAATATCAAACTCTGCCAATTTAAATGGAGGCGCTACTTTGTTCTTCACCACTTTTACACGAGTCTTATTACCTAGCACGTTATTATCCGTATCCTTTATCTGTGTAGAACGTCTAATGTCTAATCGGACAGAAGCATAAAACTTCAAGGCATTACCACCCGTTGTAGTTTCTGGGTTTCCAAACATTACCCCAATTTTCTCACGGAGTTGATTAATAAACATTACAGTACAATTCGTCTTGCTTATAGACCCTGTCAATTTTCTAAGTGCCTGAGACATTAAACGCGCATGGAGTCCCATTTTACTGTCACCCATTTCTCCTTCTATCTCACTTCTAGGTGTCAAAGCAGCCACAGAATCAATAACTACAATATCAATCGCACCAGAACGAATCAAGTTATCTGCAATCTCTAATGCTTGTTCCCCATTATCTGGTTGAGAGATAATAAGATTTTCAATATCAACTCCTAAGCTCTCGGCATAATATCTATCAAAAGCGTGCTCCGCATCTATAAATGCAGCTATTCCCCCTTTTTTCTGTGCTTCTGCAATGGCGTGAAGTGTGAGTGTGGTTTTACCAGAAGATTCTGGTCCATAAATCTCAATGACCCTTCCTCTTGGGTATCCCCCAACTCCTAACGCGATATCTAGCCCTAATGATCCAGATGGAATTACCTCTACATCCACTACCTGTTTATCCCCCATTTTCATCACCGTCCCTTTCCCATAAGTCTTATCTAACTTATCAAGAGTCAATTTAAGTGCTTTTAATTTTGCGTCCTTTTCTTTTTCACTGCTCATTATTTCTGAAATTTTAATTTTTGAAGTAGGTGCTAAAGTACAACAACTTGGAAATATTCCAAAAGAAATTGGATGCTAATTAAATTATTTATTTAAAGCAGTAAAATCCATAAAAAAAACTACGCAACGAAGCCGTAATTTTACCGCCATTTATGGATCAAAAATATTCGGCGTCAAAACAATTGCACACCAATACCAAATCACCTACTTTTGTCTTGTTTAAAACCAATCTAAATAACAAATGTACACTATTGCCTCATTAAAAAAGGGACAGCGAGCCATCATCAAGGAGTTTTCTGTAGATGTGGTTCCACTCAAATTACTCGAGATGGGCTGTCTTCCTGGCAATGAAGTTTCATTGGTTCAAATAGCACCTTTTCAAGATCCACTATACCTTAATATAAACGGTAGTCATCTTGCAATTAGAAAAGAAACCGCAGAAAAGATTGAGATAGAACTTCTCAAAGAATGATTTTCAAACCCCAATAGTTCGTCTAAACGAACACATAAAATACTTTGCCAGTTTACTGAGTGAAGTCGAAGTATGGCAAAACAGATGAACGTTGCATTAATAGGAAACCCAAACACGGGTAAAACATCTGTATTTAATAAACTAACAGGGCTCAATCAGAAAGTAGGTAATTATCCCGGCATCACCGTAGAAAAAAAACAAGGAATCTGTAAACTGCCCCGAGGTGTTAAGGCCCACATACTAGATCTTCCCGGCACCTATAGTTTAAATGCTTCTTCTCTTGATGAAAACGTAGTAATAGAATTACTCCTTAATAGAAACGATAAAGATTATCCAGATGTAGCTGTAGTAATATCTGATGTTGAAAACCTAAAACGAAACCTACTCCTTTTTACTCAAATAAAAGATTTAGGCATCCCAACCATCCTCGCCATTAATATGGCAGATAGGATGAAACGCAAAGCTATCTCGATTAATATAGAGCGGCTCGAAGAAAAGCTTGAAACCAAAATTGCGCTCATAAGCTCACGTAAGAACCTTGGCTTTGAGTATTTAAAAGAACTCATTACAAACTACAGTAATTTAAACACAAAGCCCTGTGTAGAAGCGTCAGTGATTGCCCCAGAATATTTCAATCGATTGCGTAAAGCATTTCCTAATCAAGATTTGTATAAGCTTTGGCTAGTAATCACTCAAGATGTAAATTTTGGGAAATTAGACCGCCAAGAGTTAAAAGGTGTTGCCAGTTTTCAAACAGAATCTGTGAGCAACCTTAAGCGATTGCAACAAAAAGAAACCATTGCCCGCTACCAGTTTATAAACGATATATTAAAAGAAACACTCACAGTTGACGCTGCAAGCGCAAAAGATTTGCGAAGCAGACTAGACAGAATTCTAATGCACAAGGTGTGGGGTTATGTTATTTTCTTCGGAATTTTATTACTCATATTTCAAGCTATTTTTGATTGGAGCACCTACCCAATGGACTGGATAGACACCACTTTTGCATCCTTTAGTGAGTGGACTAAAAACGCCTTGCCCTCAGGAGATTTTACAAACCTCATAGCCGAAGGTATCATCCCGGGTTTAGGCGGAATCGTTATTTTTATTCCGCAGATAGCATTTTTATTTTTATTTATATCCATCCTCGAAGAGAGTGGATATATGAGTCGTGTGGTGTTCTTAATGGATCGTATTATGAGACGTTTTGGACTCAGTGGAAAAAGTGTGGTACCCCTAATTTCTGGAACGGCTTGTGCTATCCCAGCAATCATGGCGACTAGAAACATAGAAAACTGGAAAGAGCGATTGATCACTATATTAGTAACACCATTTACTACCTGTTCTGCGCGATTGCCGGTATATCTTATTATCATCTCTCTGGTCATACCAGAACAACGAGTGTTTTGGTTTTTCACTTTGCAAGGGCTCACCTTATTATTTATGTATTTCCTAGGGTTTGCCGCCGCTATCGTTTCTGCTTGGTTATTGGATAAAGTTTTGAAGATAAATAGTAAAACCTTTTTTGTGGTTGAAATGCCAAACTACAAGCTCCCATTATTTAAGAATGTCGCAATCACGGTAATTGAAAAGACAAAATCTTTCGTGCTAGGTGCTGGAAAAATAATTTTGGCAATTTCAATTGTCCTATGGGTACTTGCCTCATACGGTCCGGGTAATTTTAATAATGCAGAAGCGATTGTAATTGAGGAGAACGTTTCAGAAACAATTACTGAGAAAGAGTTAGATACTAAAATTGCTGCCTATAAATTAGAACATAGCTATATAGGTATCCTCGGAAAAGCGATAGAACCCGCCGTCGCTCCATTAGGCTATGACTGGAAAATAGGGATTGCAATTGTGAGTAGTTTTGCTGCTCGTGAAGTTTTTGTAGGAACGCTGGCCACTATTTACAGTGTAGGAAGTGAAGAAGAAGAAACCATCAAAAACCGTATGGCCGCAGAGATAAACCCAATTCTAGGAACTCCTTTATTTAATTTTGCGAGTGGCGTTTCTCTCTTATTATTTTATGCTTTTGCCTTACAGTGTATGAGTACGATAGCTATTGTAAAAAGAGAAACCAACGGCTGGAAATGGCCTATATGGCAATTTACAGTAATGACGGCCATTGCTTATTTAGTAGCACTTGGGGCATATCAGTTTTTGAAGTAAGCTGAAAAATG
>JBLHGH010000132.1:0-5864 GCA_047615425.1 Candidatus Latescibacterota bacterium | reverse complement strand
TGGAGTTTTGTTTTTTTGGAACAGTAGTTGTAATTACATCTTCAGAAACACATATTTAATTAGATGAAAAATATTTTTACCCTTTTAGCGCTATTCACAGTAACGGTTGGTTTTTCGCAGAATAAGGCCTTCGGGGACGGTGAATCTTTTAAATTTAGAGTGCATTACGGCTTTGTGACGGCGGGCTATGCAACCTTAAAGGTTAAGAAGAAAAAACTTAACGGTAAGGACGTTTATCATATAAAAGGGCTTGGAAAAACTGTAGGGCCTGCCAAAATGTTTTTTAAAGTGGAGGATAATTACCAATCCTACATTGATATTGAAAAAAACATTCCGTACAAATTTATTCGAAAGATTGACGAAGGGGGTTATATAAAGGATATTGAGATTGATTTTGACCATACTACGAATTTAGCTACAGTTACTAATAAAAAACACAAGAAAATAGATGTGGTTTCCTTCCCAAAGGATGCACAGGATATGGTATCCGCCTTTTATTATCTTCGGAATAATCTTGACACAGAAAACATAGAAATAGGAGAAACAGTAGACTTGAATATGTTTTTTGATAAAGAAAACTATAAATTCAGGCTTAAATTTTTGGGTAGGGAGACGCTAAAAACTAACTTTGGCAAAGTTCCTTGTTTGGTTTTTAGACCCTATGTTAGCGCTGGAAGGGTTTTTAAAGAAAAAGAGAGTCTTACCGTTTGGGTAAGTGATGATGAAAATAAAATGCCTGTGCTAATTAAGGCCGACCTAGCCGTTGGTTCATTGAAGGCTTCTTTGATTGAATTTAAGGGGCTACAAAACTCTTTTAAAATTGTAGTGGATTAGTGATGAATAACGATCAGAAAACAGAAAAACTCTTAGAGCAACTTGCCGAAAAATACAGTGCTATAGGTCAAGATCTTAACACGCATCTTGAAGGTCTTCTGCACAGTGAGCCAATTACCTATTGGGACTATATAAAAACCGAGGCACTTTTAAGCCTACAAGTACAGCGAACAACATTGCCAGATGAGATGGTTTTTATATTGTATCATCAAGTCAATGAACTATTGTTCAAAATGATTTTATGGGAAATTGAACAAGTTGCGCATAATGACAATATCACTGCACTTTTCTTTTCAACAAAATTAACGCGTATTAGTAGGTATTTTGATATGCTAACGTCATCGTTTACCATTATGGGTGACGGGATGGAAGTAGCCCAGTACATGAAATTTAGAACCACTTTGACTCCGGCTAGTGGATTTCAAAGCGCACAGTACCGAAAAATAGAATTTGCATCAACAGATCTTATTAATTTGATTGACGCTAGGTTTAGAGATACCATAGATAGAGACACACCTTATGAGCATGCCTTAGAACATTTGTATTGGCAAGCCGCTGGAAAGGATTATAAAACAGGAAAAAAATCCTATTTGCTTTCGTCTTTTGAAGATCAATACAAGGATGAATTTATAATATTCACCCAGAAATATAACACGATAAATTTGTACGCAAAGTATAAAGAGTTGCCTAAAGAGGTTCGCCAAGATGCACTATTGGTCAAAGCCTTGAGGCATTATGATTATACGGTAAATGTTACTTGGGTAATGGCACATTACACAGCTGCAAATAAGTACCTCAATGCAGGAAATAAAGCTGTTGAGGCAACAGGAGGAAGTGACTGGACTAAATACATGCACCCAAAATATCAAAGACGAATATTTTTCCCAAGTGTTTGGTCTGATCAAGAATTAAAAGATTGGGGAACAGACGTATAACTTGCTAAATAGCGCGCCACTAGTGAAAATCACCTATTCCCTCCTCGCCCTGTCCTTCCTTATAGTAGGATGTTCTAAAGATGTTAAGAAAGACCCTTCTAATGACATTTCAAAAACTAAGACACTTCGTATAATTAGGGAATATGGGTTCTTATTGAATGATTATAACGTAGTTAGAGATACCATTCGTTCAGGAGATACGTTTGGAGATATTTTGAATAATAATGGCGTGTCTCACCAAAAAATTCTGGAGGTTTCAAGCAAATTTCGAGACAGCTTTGATGTTCGAAGAATTGTAGTCGGGAAGCCATATGTTTTACTGAATTCGAAAGACTCACTTAACCATACGGAAATCTTCATTTATGAAAAGAATAAGACAGATTTTGCTGTTGTCAAGTTAAAAGACACAATCAATTGTTACACATCCTCTAAGCTGGTTAGTTATATAGAAAAAGAAGCCTCAGGGATTATAACAAGCTCATTGTCTCAAACCATGTCTGAGCGAAACTTGAGCGCTAATATGACGGATCAGCTCGCGGGAATTTATGCCTGGACCGTTAACTTTTTTCACCTGCAAGCTGGAGATAGATTTCGCGTAGTGTATACTGAAAAGTACATCAATGATACCATTCCAGCCGGACTCCATGAAATTAAATCGGCCTTTTTCGAGCATCGAGGGAGACCCATTTATGCTTTTAATTACGAATCTGATACGATCAATCATGTATTTGATTTTTATGATGAAAACGCAAACAATCTAAGACGTGCTTTTCTAAAGTCTCCTATTAAGTTCAACTTCAGAATTTCTTCGAAATACAATTTGAAACGAAGAATTAAATACTATGGCTATAAGTTGCGACCTCATAAGGGGACTGATTTTGCAGCCTCTATTGGAACTCCAATATTAGCTACAGCAGATGGTACCGTTTCAAAATCGGAAAGAAGAGGGGGTAACGGTAATTATGTTCGGATAAGACATAACGGAACCTATGAAACACAATATCTTCATATGAAAAAGCGTAATGTAAAGGGTGGTGACTTTGTGAGACAGGGAGATGTTATCGGTTGGGTAGGTATGACTGGAAATACCGGAGGGCCTCATGTATGCTATCGATTCTGGAAAAATGGCAAGCAAGTAGATCCATTTAAACAAGACCTTCTGCCCTCAAAGCCAATGGCAGAAGAGATTCGCGAGCACTTCTTTGCTACAATAAATCCGATGAAAGAGCAACTTGATTGTATTTCATTTGATTAAAAAGGTGCTATTGTTAATAACCTTGTTATTAATTAAAGCGCCCTGTATCAATACTTTAACTTTTTCCTTTTACCTTTATTTTTTTGTTAAAAAATTTAACAATTTCACAACATAAAGACTTGTAGAAACTGTTTCATAACAGTAATTTAGCAACAAATTATTAAACTAAATATTTCATTCATGAAGAAACTATTACTTTTAATTTTCTTAGTAGGAAGCCTCACTGCTTTTTCACAAGGAACGGTTACAGGAACACTAATAGACGCAGACTCTGGTTTGCCTTTAGCTAGTGCCAACGTACTCGAAACAGGAACATCAAATGGTGCGGTGGCAGATTTTGATGGAAATTTCAGTTTGAACGTGAGTTCAAACAAAGGGTCTATTACTATTACATACGTAGGATATAGCAACAAAGCTGTTTCGTATGTAGTAACAAGTGGAGCGGCTGATCTAGGAAAAGTTGCACTTTCAGAAGACGCCAACGCCTTAGGCGAAGTTGTTGTTATTGGACGAGGGGTTATTGACCTCGCAGGAGGACGTAATACTCCAGTTGCAGTATCTACAATTAAAGCGGAAGAAATTCAAGAGAGAGTTTCAGGTAACGTAGAGCTTACTCAAGCGTTAAAGAATACGCCTTCTGTGCATATTTCTGGGAATTCTGGATTTGGAGATTCACAATTCTTTTTACGTGGATTTGACCAAACAAACATCGCCGTTCTTTTAAATGGTCAGCCTGTAAACGGGATGGAAGATGGAAAAGTTTACTGGTCTAACTGGTCAGGTATTGCAGATATCGCAACAGCTATTCAGGTTCAAAGAGGTCTTGGAGCTTCAAAATTAGCTATTTCATCTGTTGGTGGTACTACTAACATTGTTATGAAAGCTGCTGATAGAACTGAAGGTGGTTTTGTACGTTTCTTAGGAGCGAACGACAGCTACTTTAAGGGTACAGTTTCTTATGACACTGGTGTGAACGAGAAAGGTTGGGCATTTTCAGTATTATTAGATCACTGGCAAGCACATAGAAAATGGTCTAAAGGAACATACGGACAAGGACAGAACTATTTCTTCTCTGTTGGTTATAAGCCAAATGAGAAGCACAATTTTAACTTCTTACTTACTGGTGCTCCTCAATTACACGGTCAAAAGTGGTCTCAATCTAAAGAGAGAATCGCTGCAGATCCAAAATTCAACGAACACTGGGGATATACAGATGATGGAATTGAATCTGAAAGACAAAATTACTACCACAAGCCAGTTATGAACTTAAACTGGGACTGGAATACAGGAGAAAAGACTGAGCTTTCTACCGTGATTTATGCTTCATGGGGCCGCGGCGGTGGTACTGGACCAAGAGGAAATGGTAGAGTTAGAACTGAAGACCCTGATGGAGATGGGCCGCTAGGTGGACAGATTGATTATGCTGCTACACAAGCACAAAATGAAATGATTGGTACTGGTGGAGATTACGGTAATGACCTAGGTGCTGGTTATATCAGAAGATCTTCTGTAAACAATCACCAATGGTATGGTGTGGTATCTAACTTTAACATTGATGTTTCAGAGAATTTAACTGCAAACGTTGGTATTGACGGTAGAATGTACACTGGAGATCACTTTAGACAAGTAGCAGATTTTTATGGCTTAAGTGGTTGGTCTAATGACCGTCCAGACGATGCTGTAGTTACTACATCTTTTGATCCAAATCCTTGGGCTTCGTTAACTAATTTTGCTAGTGAAGGCGAAAGAATTGCTTATGACTATTCAGAAGATATTAATTACTTAGGTGGTTTTGGACAATTAGAATATGCTACAGATACGTTCTCTGTATTTTTCCAAGGAGCTTACTCTAATCAGTCTTACCAAAGAGAAGACAGATTTGCTGAACAAATTTCAGACAAAGTAAGCCGTGATGGTTATAACTTAAAAGGAGGGATTTCGCATATAATAGCTGAGGATCATACTATCTTCTTTAATGGTGGGTATTACTCAAGACAACCGTATTTAGATAATATCTTTTCTTTTAATGGGTCAAATGCAGATTTGATTATCCCAGATGTTGAAAATGAAATTATTCGATCTGTTGAAGGTGGTTACCACTACAAAGGAAATAATATAAGCATGAACTTCAACGCTTATATCACTGACTGGGATAACCGTACGTTGTCAAACATCAATTCAGATGATAACGGCACTCCTGATGATGATGCTGATGATTTTGATATTTCGATACTTCAACGTGGGGTTCGTCAATTCCATTCAGGAGCTGAATTTGATCTAAGCTGGAGAACTAGTTCTTGGTTAACGTTAAATAGTTATGTTTCTGGTGGTAGCTGGGTATACCAGGGCAAATCAAATGTAGAAATCTACAATTTAGAAACACAAGAATTAATTGCACAATTAGATGGTGTTAGTAGAGATGGTGTTAAAGTTTCAACAGCGCCTCAATTTACTGCTGGTCTTCGTGCAAAAGCTAGAATCATGACTGGATTATCTGTTGATGGTAACATCAACTACAGAGATCGTCATTATGAGTTTACTAGCCCTACTACAAATAGAGTTGATTATGATTCGGCTAGATTGCCATCTTACTCAACTACAGATTTTGGTCTTACCTATAAGTTTAACCTAGGAGAAGGTAGTAATAACTTGACGTTTAGAGCTAACGTATTTAATGCTTTCGATTATATCGGACTTGCAAATACAGATGCCTTCGGTTATTATACTGAAAACGGAAGAACGTATAACGCTAGTGTTAGATATACTTTCTAATATCACATTATATAATTTCTTATTATTCAAAAGAGAGGTTGCTAATTTAGCAACCTCTTTTTTTTATG
>JBLHGH010000131.1:0-6000 GCA_047615425.1 Candidatus Latescibacterota bacterium | reverse complement strand
TATTTCGTTCGGCTAACCAAAAAATATTCTGAACCTGTCCATCAAAGCCACGTGTAGCATCAAACACCAAAATAATCACATCACAGTGCTCGATAGCTCGCACACTTCGCATCACAGAATAAAATTCCAAGTCTTCCTTAACCTTGCCTTTTTTACGAATACCTGCCGTATCTACAAGGTTAAATTCAAATCCAAACCTATCATATTTTGTGTCAATACTATCTCGTGTAGTTCCTGCAATATCAGTTACCACAAAGCGATCTTGACCAATTAATGCATTAATAAAAGACGATTTCCCTGCATTCGGTCTTCCCACTACAGCGAAACGCGGCAGACTTTCCTCTTCGCGTATCTCTTGTTCCGGTAAGGCTAAAACTAGGTCGTCAAGCAAATCCCCAGAACCACTTCCATTAATTGCTGAAATGGTATAGTATTTTTCAAAACCTAAGGAATAAAACTCAACCGCATCATTTTCACGCTTAGAACTATCCACTTTATTTATCGCCAAAAACACGGGCTTGTGACTCTTCCGAAGCAACAACGCAACATCTTCATCCATCCCTGTGACTCCGCTTTCAACATCTACAATAAAAATAATTGCATCCGCTTCATCAATGGCAAGTTCTACCTGCTTATCAATTTCGGCTTCAAAAATATCATCACTTCCAACAACATAACCTCCCGTATCGATTAATGAAAATTCCTTTCCATTCCAATCGCTTTTACCATAATGACGGTCACGCGTTACGCCGCTCACTGCATCCACAATGGCTTCTCTGCGTTGAATCAATCTATTAAAAAACGTGCTCTTCCCTACATTAGGTCTTCCTACGATGGCAACTATGCTCATGGCTTTAAATTTTGTGCAAAAGTACTATATAGTTGTTAGTTAGCCCTACGACTTCCTAATTTTTTCAGAAGCCTAATGAATATCAGCTTTTGAACTATTAATAATAAATGTTTTAATCGAATTAAAACCAACCACTATAAAATTTTCACAGGATATTGAAATCAGACCGCGGTTTTCATTTCCCTTAAATATGGATTGTGAACATGTCTTGTATTTGACTGTGCCAGCCAAAGAAGCACATGTGCGAAACACGAACTAATATGCCGCCTTAAGAATTGTTATAACCAAAACGTCGCAATTGTTTTGCGTCACTTCGCCAATTCTTATTCACCTTAACATAGAGTTCTAAATGCACTTGCTTTCCAAAGAATTTCTCCAAATCTTTACGGGCTTCCATTCCAACACGTTTCAGAGCTGCACCTTTATGACCAATGATAATTCCTTTTTGCGTTTCTCGTTCTACCATAATGACACTTCGCATCCGAATGATATGGTCCTCTTCAAAAAATTCTTCTGTATCTATTTCTACGGAATACGGAATCTCCTTTTTGTAGTGTATTAAAATTTTCTCCCGAATCGTTTCGTTTACAAAAAAACGCTCCGGTTTGTCTGTTAGTTGATCTTTTGGATAAAAGGCAGGAGATTCTGGCAGCAATTCGATAATACGCGTAAATACTTCAGCAACACCAAAGTTTTTCAATGCCGAAATGGCAAAAATTTCTGCGTTCGGTACTTTTTCATGCCACATTGCCAAGGCTTCTTTCAATAGCCCCTCATTCCCATTATCAATTTTGTTGATAAGCAATAGTACTGGAATCTTAGCAGCCTTTATCTTAACAAAAAAAGCTTCATCTTTTAAGTCCTTCTCTCCCAATTCAACCAAATACAGTAGAATATCGGCATCTTCAAAAGCAGATTTCACAAAATCCATCATACTTTCCTGTAACTGATAAGCAGGCTTAATGATCCCAGGTGTATCGCTAAGCAGTACCTGAAAATCGTCCCCATTTACAATACCCAGAATACGATGCCTCGTAGTTTGGGCCTTACTGGTGATAATGGAGAGTCGCTCGCCCACAAAAGCATTCATCAAAGTGCTTTTCCCCACGTTGGGGTTTCCTATAATATTGACAAAGCCAGCTTTATGTTTGGTTTCTTCCATGCTGCAAAGATAGTTTGAAATGTTGGAAGGCAGAAGTCCCATCCCCAATATCATTCAATTACAATCAAGCTCAGATTGAATTTATTTTCTAAGCCACAATCCTTATCTTGCGTTATTATCTACTTTCGCATGGCAAAAAAAGGCAAAGAAAAGAACACCAAAAATAAGGCGAAGCATAGCAAGCTGATGAATCGTAAAAAGGAAAAACTACGAAAGGAAAAGGAGGCAAATACTGCCAAGCTGAAAGCAATTGTGGCGAAGGCGAATCAAATAGAACCTTAACACTATTTCGCGTTTTTAAGTATTGACCAGAACAAGAAAGCCTAGGACCCTGTTTTATGGCGTTAACTTTTCTCTATCTTCATCCCAATGAAACACTACCCACTAACCAAACAAATCGCTTTCCTTCTAGGCCCTATCCTTTGTGCACTCATCCTCTGGCTGCCATTTACCATAATCAACGAACAAATGGATCCTGTGATTGCCGTGGCGGCATGGATGATTATTTGGTGGATAACCGAAGCCGTTTCAATCTCCGTCACAGCACTTTTACCGCTAGCATTGTTCCCCTTGCTGGGAATCCTTGATATTAAAAGCGTAGCTAGCAACTACGCAAACCCAATAGTCTATCTGTTCTTTGGTGGCTTCATCATAGCCTTGGCGCTAGAAAAAGTGAATCTACATAAACGAATCGCCTTGTCCATCTTAAAAATCACAGGAACAAAAGCCAATGGTATCATTCTCGGCTTCATGATTTCCACCGCCCTTATGAGTATGTGGATTTCAAACACTGCCAGTACCGTCGTAATGCTTCCCATAGCTATTTCAGTAATAGGTTTGCTTATGAATGATGCAGATGGCTTTACAAAAAAGGACCAAAATTTTGCGCTCGCTATTATGCTGGGCATCGCCTTTTCAGCCAATATTGGTGGCATGGCTACCCTCATTGGGACCCCGCCCAACTCAGTGATGCTTGCCTTTCTAAACGAACAATACCAAATAGATATTGGATTTTTTCAGTGGATGACCATGGGTGTGCCTTTTTCAATTATCATGCTGGCGATTGCATATTTTTTCATAGTCCATGTTTTTTATCCGAATAAGCTTGGAATCATATCAGCCTCGGGGAATATTATTCAAACCGAAATCGATAAACTAGGTCGTATCACAAAAGCCGAAAAAATAGTCCTCGCTATTTTCATTCTTACTGCTTGCGCGTGGATTCTTCGTGGGCCCATTAACAATTGGTTCCCAAGTCTAAAACTCACAGACACCACCATAGCCATGATTGCGGCCGTTGCCATGTTTATTGTACCCTTAGATTTGAAAAAAGGAAGTTTCCCACTAGAATGGAAAGACACCAGTAGATTACCCTGGGGAATTCTGGTGTTGTTTGGGGGCGGACTCGCGCTCGCATCCGGACTTACCCAAGCAGGTTTTATAGATATGATTGGGGAATATATGGCAGCCAAAGCGCACTGGAGCATTTGGGTTATCACCTTGGTGCTTATCATTCTCATGCTATTCATGACCGAACTTATGAGCAACGTTGCCCTAGTGACCATTCTCATTCCGCTAGTAGTTGGAATTTCGATCGGTCTGGACGTACCAATTCTGTATATGGTAGTCCCTGTAACATTGGCGGCCAGTTGTGCGTTTATGCTTCCCATGGCCACACCGCCCAATGCCATCGTCTTTGCCAGTGGACACGTCAAAGTACATGAAATGGCGCGTATCGGGATTGTCTTAAACGTGATTTCGGTCCTACTGTTAATGGTGGTTGCTTACTATATAGTTCCTTTGGTTTTTTAGCCAAATGATAATAGAAAAATGACCCGTGAAAAGTGATTAGGGTAATTGAAAACTAAACAATTCAATAGCTCTTTTTCAATGAATTAATATTATAAACTTCGAGCTTCGTACTTCCAGCTTCCAACACCTCAACAAATAAACATTTTACCATTAACTCACGCTCTCATTAAATCATTCTCTCATTAATTCAATGTTCCATTGGAGCCTTCGCTTCACTAGGAATTCTAATGTCCTCCACAATATCCTGAACGTCTTTCGGTGGCGCTTTGGTAAAGGCACTTACGGTGAGAGATACGGCAAAATTAACAATCATGGCAATCGCCCCAAAGCCTTCGGGAGAGATCCCGAACCACCAATCTTTTTCCAATCCAGCAACTGCTTCTTTTCCTCCATCAAAAATTCCAAACTTAAACTTCAGCATATAAAATAGCATGAGGCTAATTCCAACAACCATCCCTGAAATAGCACCTTCTTTATTCATTCTTTTATAGAATATCCCCAACACAATTGCAGGAAAAAACGAAGCTGCGGCTAATCCGAACGCCAATGCGACGACCGCCGCTACAAAACCTGGCGGATTAATCCCGAAGTAACCTGCAATAACAACAGCGACTGTAGCTGACAAACGTGCTACTAACAATTCTTTCTTTTCAGAAATATTTGGTCTGAAAACACTTTTTACCAAATCATGTGATATCGCAGATGAAATCACCAATAATAAACCAGCAGCTGTGGACAGTGCTGCGGCTAGTCCTCCAGCAGCTACTAAGGCAATAATCCATGCAGGTAGGTTGGCAATTTCTGGGTTGGCCAACACCATAATATCTCTATCAACAATGAGCTCATTCTCCTCTTTGTTGGCTACATACTGAATGGTTCCATTGCCGTTTTTATCGTTAAAGCTGAGTAAGCCAGTCTCTTCCCAATTGGTAAACCAAGGAGGCATTTCATCATAAGGCTGATCACTTACGGTATTGAGCAAATTTGTTTTCGCAAACACTGCAACAGCTGGTGCCGTAGTATACAGAATAGCGATTAGCAATAAGGCTATTCCTGCGCTTTTTCGGGCATCTTTCACACGCTTCACCGTAAAGAATCGCACAATAACATGTGGTAGGCCAGCAGTACCAACCATAAGTGCCAATGTGATGGCAAAAACATCAATTCTGCTTTTGGTTCCGCTGGTGTATTCAGTAAAACCTAATTCTGTTGAAAGTCCATTTAGCTTTTCCAATAAATACATCCCCGAACCATCGTTAACTGTACTTCCCATGCCCAGTTGTGGAATAGGGTTGCCAGTCATTTGAATTGAAATATAAATTGCTGGCACCATAAAGGCGAATATCAGCACACAGTATTGAGCCACCTGCGTATAGGTAATACCCTTCATGCCGCCGAGGACTGCATAGAATAGTACGATTACCATTCCGATGAGCACACCGACGTTAATATCAACTTCTAAAAAACGTGAGAAAACAACGCCTACGCCGCGCATTTGTCCGGCGACATAGGTAAAGGAAACTAGAAGCGCACAGAGTACAGCCACAATCCGAGCTGTTTTTGAATAGTATCGTTCTCCTATAAAATCTGGGATAGTGAATTTACCAAACTTCCGAAGATAGGGAGCCAGCAATAGTGCTAGAAGCACATAACCTCCAGTCCAGCCCATTAAATAAACAGAACCATCATAGCCAGCAAAGGCGATAATGCCCGCCATGGATATAAAGGAAGCAGCGCTCATCCAATCTGCTGCAGTTGCCATACCGTTGGCCCAAGGTGATACCCCGCCACCTGCAATGTAAAAATCTTTGGTAGAGCTAGCGCGCGACCAAATTGCAATTCCAATATAGATTGCAAAGGTGACACCAACTATAATATATGTCCATGTTTGTACGCTCATGATTCCTCTTTTTTAGGTTCTGAATCGTCATAACCATATTTCTTATCCAGGCGATTCATTAAATAGACATACACAAAAATGAGTACTACAAACACATAAATAGCGCCTTGTTGGGCAAACCAAAACCCGAGTTTAAAACCCCCAATTTGGATGCTATCTAATTGGTCTTTCAGTATAATTCCGAAGCCATAGGAAACCACGAACCATATGATCAATAAGATAAGCAAGTACCTTAAATTGATCTTCCAGTAGGCTGTTGCTTTTTGTTGTTTATCC
>JBLHGH010000130.1:0-6098 GCA_047615425.1 Candidatus Latescibacterota bacterium | reverse complement strand
CCAATTTAGTTGATTCGAAATTGACAACTTTTAAACCTTTAAAGGCGGCCGTCACCGTATTATCCTGGACGAGACCATCTTCTAATTCGTCTAACAAATCATCTTGTGCAAATAGGCACATTGGCATAAAAAACAGGAGGATGGTGAATTTCTTCATATTTGCGGTTAGTTAATTATAGAACTTTGGTCCAATTTTACAATTTCGAATAAGTCGTCATAGCCAATACAACGCCCTTTCACGATAACTTCTTCACCTGCACTTACTTTGAATTGGGACGCAGGAAAGCTGCAATGTATTTTGTCATCTAAAGTGATTCCATCTCCTTCAATCTGCGTCACTTTGCCCTTAATTTGAACCGTTTGATTGAGCACATCTGGTGTATTTGAATCTTGAAAAAGACCAATTAGCACGTCACTATTAGTTTCTAAAAACACTGCTTCGGTTTGGATATCTCGATGATCTTGATAGAGGTAATTATATCCAAAATAACCTCCAAAAAGCAAGAGAACAATAGCAAATAACATTCGTTTTCTTCGCATTGATTTATTAGTTGTTTAGATTTAAAAGGACACTCACACTAACTTCTTCTGAAACTTTCTTACGTACGATACTTGGAATCTTAATTTGAAACGCTTCAGGTTTTAATGTGAAATTTGCCGCTATTTGGATACTCCCGTCTAAAGAATGTTGTGCCATTACTGGAATAGTCACGGGTTGCTCCTGTCCATGTAAATTAATTGTACCGCTCAGCTCATATTCTTTAGGTGTAGTGGTTAACTCAGAAAGGTCAAAATTCTTGAGGGTACCGCGAACAATGGCCTTTGGATATATTGAAGATTCAATATAGTTTTCATTGAAGTGTTCTTCCATCAATGCAACCTTAAACCTAAATCCCTTGACGAGTGCAAGTGCGGCAAATTCTGCGGTATCGCAATTAAGTATAGCGCTAACATTGGTGTTAGCTGCTTTTACTTCTTCGAAAGAAGGGACCGATGCCTCAAAACCAATGGAACCTGTTTTGGTGGAGTATTTCGTTTGCCCCATTAGAAGCGCAACACTTCCCATGAACATACATAAAATTAAAATAATCTTTTTCATAGCAATCTTTTAATTTTCTAATAAACCATCTTCTTCCCATTGGCTAATGAGGTCAATCGAATTTTCTGGTAATCTTGGTCCGCCTAAAGGCATAAGACCACTTTCTCCCTGGTTCCTGCTTATTCGATCCAAAAGGTCACGATTGTTTACGGCCTCACGAACGTTATTAAAGGTGACAAGCGGCATAATCGATCCATTTAGAGGTGGATTTGCGTGACAAATAACACAGTTATTGTTAAATATGGGTTGCACATCTCCGAAGACTACAAACTCCACTCCGCCATCGTCATCATCCTGCTGCATGGGTTCCAAATCATCTAAGGTATTATTGGTGCATCCAGATAATAGCATTCCGGCCATTAAAAGATACGGGAGATAAAACTTCATAATGTATTGGGTTCTATTTCTTAATAATCTTTTTTGACGCGAAACCATCCTTCGTCGAAACATTGATTATATACACTCCCGTTGGAAGTGCAGAGATATCAATGATGGTGCTCTTTTCTGAAATAGCAAGTTCCTGAACTTGATGTCCAAGCATAGAGTACAATCGGATAGTTGCTATATCATTATTGAAATCTGCAATAGATACAGTTACCAAATCTATTGCTGGAACAGGGAATATTTTTAGGTTACCTTCTAAGCTATTATCATCCACTCCTAAGATTGGATTCAACGGTGCAACAAGATCATTTCTGTTATTTGCTCCGTGGTAACCAAAATTATCCGTGCCATCACCATGTGCCCAAACAAGTAAGATACTTGGTGCAGTCTCATCAAAGGTGAAATCTGATAAATCAGATCCAGCAATAGGACGTGTTATGGTTAACTGTCTAACGCCACTCGTTACGGTGTTCGTAACGACGGTCCAATCTTGAGTATCTGGTATTGGAGCTGATCCAATTCCTAAAAATTGCCTGTCGCTAAAACCAGACGAGTCATGAATAATTACATCGCCACCACTAGTCATGTTATCCACTCCAAATCCAAGCCCGAGCCACAGGTCTGACGGACCTTCAAGAGTTACCGTTACATTGGTATTATCAATTTCAATCGTTCCTGAGTAATTTGCAGTAAAATCAATCACTCCAGTAGTTACTTGGGCATTCAGTGTAAATGCAGCCATTAATATGATCAAGCAGGTGATTTTTTTCATTGGTATTGGTTTAAAAGTTTAATAAGTGTTACGTTTTGTCGAAGTATGGCGTAGTCTAGAGCTCTATTGCCCGCTTTGTCCTTCAGGTTGGGATTTGCACCTGCTATCAAAAGTTTTTCGGCTATTGAATTTAGTCCGAAGGTAGAACAATAAAGTAAGGCCGTTTTGCCATTAGCATCTTGTATGTTTGGATCTGCCCCATGAGCTATGAGTACATCCACAATTGTTTCATTATTTTTCACAGTGGCTGCCATAATAGGCGTTCCATATTTACTTTTTCCGTCAATTATGGCTCCGCCCTTAACCAAGTAGGATATCATATTTTCGTGACCGTAATATGCAGCAAGCATTAAAGGCGTATAACCTTCATCATTTGAAGCGTTCAAAATATCTGGAGTTGAACCACAAAGTGATTCCAATGTCTTCATATCTCCTTTACGTGCAGCTTCAAAGACATCTTGTGCACGCAGCGTAACTAGTGAGAATAAAATCAAACTAAGGAGAATTGCTTTCATTGATTTTAGGACCTATTGACGATTTACTTGGAATGTAGTCTTTAAACTACCTGAAGTGGCAGTCACTAAGTACATTCCTGCGGCCAAGTTACTCATTCCGACCTCTATTCGTGTTCCACTCACATTTTGCTGTCCAACCATTTTACCAAGAACGTCACGAATAACATAAGAATCTAATTCAAATTGCGATGTAATAACAAGCACATCTTTTACTGGGTTTGGAAAATATTTTACATTTGAAGCAAATTTATCTTCAACAGAAAGTTGTTCTTCAATAGTTATTGTCCCAAACATAGTACCTGGGTGTATTGTACATAAGTAATCAATTTCTGATTCGGTGGTGAAAGTATATTCGTAAACGAAACCTTGACCTGTCTGTATTCCACTACTGAAATCACCTGGAGCGTCAGGGTCTGTACTCTCCACATCGTGCGGAGCAGTATTTCCCCATACCCAACGTACGGTATCGCCGGGTTCAATAGTCCTACTTGCAGCAGCACCATTTACGCCCTGTTCCCAAATAATTTCAAAAGTAGTTTGTGCGTAAGAAATTGATACCACAAAAAGAGTGATAATTAGTGTAATTTTTTTCATAGTTTTATTTTTAACAGTTTGTCATTCCTAAGTTACAACATAATTGATGCATCACAGGAGTAATGTTATAAACAGTCAAAAACTCATTTACCCTACCATAATTACAAAAAAAATCCCATAACTCTTAGGAGTTAAGGGATTGTATATAGTGCAACTCAAAATTACTTACTTAAGTACATTTTTCGTCTCGAGTATAAATCATAGAACTGGTCGTCTTTCAAACTATCGATAAATAAAATACTTTCACCCGTGCTTTTCATTTCTGGCCCAAGTTGCTTGTTCACATTTGGAAATTTATCGAAACTAAATACCGGTTGTTTGATGGCATAACCGTTAAGCTTTGGTTCGAAATTGAAATCTGTTACTTTTTTTTCACCTAACATCACTTTCGTTGCATAATTAACATAGGGTTCTCCATATGCCTTGGCAATAAAAGGTACTGTCCTTGAGGCTCTTGGATTCGCCTCAATAATATAAACTTTATCGTCCTTTATTGCAAACTGTACATTGATAAGTCCTACGGTGTTAAGCTCCAACGCAATTTTCTTAGTGTGGTCTTTTATTTGTTGCATCACAAACTCGCCTAGATTGAAAGGCGGCAAGGTAGCATTTGAATCCCCAGAGTGCACTCCGCAAGGCTCAATATGCTCCATAATACCAATGATATAGACATTTTCTCCATCACAGATCGCATCGGCTTCTGCCTCAATAGCACCGTCCAAATAGTGATCCAATAGTAATTTATTATTGGGGATTTTCCGAAGTAAATCAACTACATGATCTTCTAACTCCTTTTTATTAATTACAATTTTCATTCCTTGACCACCTAGCACATAGGACGGTCTAATAAGCAGTGGAAAATCTAATATATCTGCAAGTTCTAGGGCTTCTTCCGTAGTTTCAGCAACACCAAATTCTGGATAGGGAATGTTATTTTGTTGTAAGATTCTTGAAAAGCTTCCTCGATCCTCTGCTAAATCAAGGGCTTGGAAACTAGTTCCCATAATCTTAATCCCATACTTTTCAAGCTTTTCAGCCAGTTTAAGTGCGGTCTGACCTCCTAGCTGTACTATAACGCCTTCAGGTTTTTCATGGCGAATTATATCGTAAATATGCTCCCAGAAAACAGGCTCAAAATATAATTTATCCGCAACGTCAAAGTCTGTTGAAACAGTTTCAGGATTACAGTTAATCATGATCGTTTCGTAACCACATTCGGCTGCGGCTAGCACACCATGTACGCAACAATAATCGAACTCAATACCCTGACCAATTCGGTTTGGACCTGAGCCTAATACAACCACCTTTTTTTTATCTGTTACAACACTATCATTTTCCACGTGACGAATACCATCAGCCGTTTCCATGTCATTCTCAAAGGTTGAGTAGTAATAGGGAGTCTCAGCTTTAAATTCGGCCGCACATGTATCTACTAACTTATAAACGCGCTTTATGTTTAGTTCATCACGTTTTTTGTAAACCTGACTCTCTAAGCACTTCACCATATGTGCAATTTGTCTATCTCCATAACCTTTCTGTTTGGCTTCAAGAAGCAATTCTCTAGGCAAAGTATCTAAGGTAAAGTTTGAGATTTCCTTTTCAAGCATGTACAACTCTTCATATTGACGCAGATACCACATATCAATTTTTGTGATCTCATGAATTCTGCTTAAAGGAATTCCCAATTGGATAGCATCATAAATTACAAAGACACGATCCCAACTCGCATTTTCTAGTTTATCTAAAATTTGTTCGTAATTGGTATAGCTTTTACCATCTGCACCAAGTCCATTACGCTTAATTTCTAAGGACTGTGTGGCTTTATGTAGGGCTTCTTGAAAGGAACGCCCTATACCCATTACTTCTCCAACCGACTTCATTTGAAGTCCTAAGGTTCTATCAGAGCCTTCAAACTTATCGAAATTCCAACGTGGTATTTTCACAATCACGTAATCTAATGTTGGCTCAAATAATGCCGATGTTGACTTCGTAATTTGATTCTCTAGCTCATTTAAATGATACCCGATGGCTAATTTTGTTGCTATTTTGGCAATTGGATAACCCGTAGCCTTAGAAGCCAATGCTGACGATCGCGACACGCGTGGATTAATCTCAATAGCAATAATATCTTCCTTTTCGTCTGGACTTACAGCAAATTGCACATTACAGCCTCCTGCGAAATCTCCAATACTTCGCATCATCAAAATGGCCATACCTCGCATACGCTGGTAGGTTCTATCACTTAATGTCATTGCTGGGGCAACGGTAATAGAATCTCCTGTGTGAATACCCATAGGGTCCATATTTTCAATGGCACAGATAATAACTACGTTGTCATTAGAATCACGCAGTAATTCTAATTCATATTCTTTCCAGCCCATCATGGCTTTATCGATCATTACCTCGTGAATCGGCGAAATTTCTAATCCAACTTTAAGTAATTCGTCAAAATCTTCTGGCTTATGCACGATAGAAGCACCTGCTCCACCTAAAGTATAAGAGGCTCTGATGACGAGCGGAAAACCAAATTCTTGGGCAATTTCTTTACCTTCAAGATAGGACGTAGCTGTTGCCTGAGGTGCCATAGGAACACCTATTTTCTCCATCAAGGTTCTAAACTGCTCTCTATCTTCAGTAATGTTAATGGCATCAATATCTACACCTATTAATTCCACCCCAAAGTCTTTCCAAACACCTTTTTCGTCTGCCTCAATACAAAGATTTAAAGCAGTTT
>JBLHGH010000129.1:0-6103 GCA_047615425.1 Candidatus Latescibacterota bacterium | reverse complement strand
ACAAGTTAGCAAACAGGTATACAATACAGTTGTATTACGGAGAATTAAGACAAGCCAATACTGTGATTAGAAAATACCGAGGACTCTACGAAAGCTGGCCCGCCTCTATAGAATATGAAACACCAAACTACAAGGTTTGGGTCGGCAACTTTGGAGCTCGGTTAGAAGCAGATAGGGCACTCATTGAGGTACATCGCAATTTTGGTTCTGCATTTATTTTAAAACCAGATCGAAAGGAAAAGTAAGAAATTGACAGCATTTAGAGTGTAAAATTAAAAAAGGGTGGACTTTCTAAACAGAAAGTCCACCCTTTTTTTTACTACATACCGCTGCTCCTTCAGGCCGAATGCTACTTCAGCTTCTTCTTCACCGCTACTTCTTGGAAGGCTTCAATTATATCACCTTCTATTATATCGTTGTAGTTTTTCACCTGAATACCACAATCGTATCCTTTGGCCACTTCTTTTACGTCGTCTTTAAATCGTTTTAACGACTCTAATTCGCCCGTAAATACAACCACACCTTCACGAATCAATCGTATTCCAGCGCTTCGTAAAATTTTACCAGTTAATACCATACACCCTGCAATGGTTCCAATCTTCGAGATCTTAAATGTTTCTCTAATTTCGGCCGTACCTGTAATCTCCTCTTTCATTTCTGGAGACAACATACCTTCCATCGCATCTTTCAGGTCGTTAATAGCGTTATAAATAATCGAGTATGTTCTGATATCGATTTCTTCCTTGTCTGCTATTTGACGTGCATTACCCATTGGTCTAACGTTAAACCCAATAATAATCGCGTCAGAAGCAGAAGCTAACAATACGTCACTTTCGGTAATTGGCCCAACCGCTTTATGAATAATATTCACTTCAATTTCTTCCGTAGAAAGTTTCTGGAAAGAATCTGTCAAAGCTTCCACAGAACCATCCACATCTCCTTTAAGGATAATGTTAAGTTCTTTAAAGTCCCCAAGCGCAATACGTCTTCCTATTTCGTCTAAGGTAATATGGCGCTGCGTTCTAACAGACTGCTCTCTTTGTAATTGTGTTCTTCGACTAGCGATATCTTTCGCTTCACGTTCATCTTCAAATACATTAAATTTATCACCTGCTTGAGGCGCTCCGTCTAGTCCCAAAATAGAAACTGGCGTTGATGGTCCAGCCACTTGCACCTTTTTACCACGCTCATCATGCATGGCTTTGACCTTACCACTATTCCGACCAGCCAATACGTAATCTCCAATATGAAGCGTACCTGCCTGCACTAAAATAGTAGAAACATATCCTCTACCTTTATCCAAAAATGCCTCAACAACAGTTCCGTTTGCCGGTTTTACTGGATTTGCTTTCAGTTCTAACAATTCTGCTTCAAGCAATACTTTTTCAAGTAATTCTGGCACCCCTTCTCCTGTTTTTGCTGAGATATCATGGGACTGAATTTTACCTCCCCAATCTTCAACCAAAAGATTCATTTGCGCCAAGCCTTCTTTAATCTTCTCTGGGTTTGAATCAGGCTTATCAATTTTATTTATTGCAAATACGATAGGCACTCCAGCCGCTTGGGCGTGGCTAATGGCCTCCTTCGTTTGTGGCATAATATCATCATCTGCCGCAATCACAATTATTGCTAAATCCGTTACTTGAGCACCACGAGCACGCATTGCAGTAAAGGCTTCGTGACCTGGCGTATCAAGGAACGCCATTTTTTGACCGTTCTCTAATGTCACACCGTAGGCACCAATGTGTTGTGTGATTCCACCAGATTCTCCAGCAATTACATTTTCTTCACGTATATAATCCAGAAGCGATGTTTTACCGTGATCAACGTGACCCATTACAGTAACAATAGGAGCACGATCTTGCAAATCTTCTACAGCATCTTCAACTTCTTGGATTGCTTCTTCAATATCTGCGGTGACAAATTCAACTTCAAAGCCAAATTCATCTGCAACAATTGAAAGCGTTTCTGCATCCAGACGCTGGTTCATTGTAACCATCATTCCAAGTGACATACACGCGGAAATAATATTAGTTACTGGCACATCCATCATGGTAGCAACTTCACTTACCGTAACAAACTCTGTAAGTTTTAATAATTTATTGTCAGCTTCTTGCTGCGCAAGTTCGACTTCCGTTTTTTGACGGTGACTATCTCTTTTCTCTCTTCTGTATTTAGCTCCCTTTCCTTTAGAAGATTTCCCTTGAAGCTTTTCAAGAGTCTCACGCACTTGTTTTTGTACATCTTCTTCGCTAGGCTCTTCCTTGGCAACCATAGTTCTACCTCCAGGCTTACGGGCTGCGCTTCCTCTAGTGTCACGCAACGGACCAGAACCTCTTGGCGCCTCTTTGCTTATTCGTCTTCTTCTACCTTTCTTCTCATCCTTCTTAGGGTCCTTCTTGTCTTCGGGCTTCTTCTTTTCTGGCTTTTTGAATTGGGAAAGGTCAATTTTCTTTCCTGTAAAGTTAGGTCCGTTTAGTTTCTGATATGCAGTTTCAACTTTATCGGACATTCCTGGAGTGGCTTCCGCTTTTGGAGCAACTACCTCAACAGCCGCTTTAGCTTCCGCTTTTGGAGCAACTACCTCAACAGCTACTTTAGCTTCCGCTTTTGGAACAACTTCCTCAACAGCTACCTTAGCCTCTACCTTTGGAGCAACTTCCTCAACAGCCACTTTAGCTTCCTCCTTTTTAGGAGCGGCTATTTCTGGCTTTTCAGGAGCTTTTTCTTCCTCCTTTTTAGCATCAGGCACTGCCTTTGCCTCTGGTTTGGCAAGCGCTTTTTCTTCTGGAATTTCTTCCTCTTTTTTCGCTTCCTTTCGCTTGTCGGCGCCTAAATCGATTTTACCAACTTGCTTCGGCCCATCCAGTTTAGCTTCCGCCTTTATAACTCTGGAAGCCTCTCTTTGAAGCTTCTCTTCAATTTCGCGTTCACGCTCTAATCGAAGCTCTTCTTTTTCTTTCCGCTTTTCTTCCCCAACTTCTTTGGACTGCACCTTTTTGCTTTTATCGGTTTGGAACTCGTTAAAAAGCACTTCGTATTCATTGTTGGATATCTTGGTGGTAGGACGTGCTTCTACCTCGCAGCCCTTGGAACTTAAAAATTCCACAGCACGATCCAACGAAATATTGAATTCGCGGAGTACTTTACTAAGCCTCATTGTTTTTACTTCAGCCATAAATGCTTCTACTATTTTTCTCTAAACTATATGTGAAAGCAGGAAATCTTGTCCCTACTCTTCAAATTCTTCTTTCAATATATTGATAACATCTGAGATAGTCTCTTCTTCAAGATCTGTTCTTTTCACTAAATCAGCAAGGTCATGCTCTAGAATACTTTTTGCTGTGTCTAAACCAATTCTTTTGAATTCTTCAATCACCCATCCTTCAATTTCATCTGAGAATTCACTCAATTCAACATCTTCTTCAGCACCTTCACGAAGTACATCAATCTCATAGCCTGTCAATTGACCAGCCAAACGAATGTTATGTCCACCTCTACCAATTGCTTTACTCACCTCTTCTGGGCGCAAAATCACCTCAGCACGTTTGGTTTCTTCGTTAATCTTAATAGAAGTAACCTTCGCTGGGCTCAGCGCTCTAGTAATGAATAACTGCAGGTTGCTTGTATAGTTAATTACATCAATATTTTCATTACCAAGCTCACGAACAATTCCGTGAATACGTGATCCTTTCATTCCAACACATGCTCCAACAGGATCAATTCTATCATCATAAGAATCTACGGCTACTTTTGCTTTTTCACCAGGAATACGTACTACTTTCTTTACCGTAATTAAACCATCAAAGACTTCAGGAATTTCCTGCTCAAACAGTTTCTCCAAAAATATTGGATTCGCACGAGACATTACAATAGATGGTTTGTTTCCTTTCAGTTCAACACTTTCAATAATACCACGTACATTATCTCCTTTTCTGAAGAAATCTGAAGGTATTTGTTTATCCTTTGGAAGGATAATCTCATTCCCGTCATCATCTAACAAAATCACCGCACGGTGACGAATGTGATGCACTTCAGCGGTATATATTTCACCTTCAAGCTCTTTAAAGTTCTTGTAAATGTTTGTGTTGTCATGTTCGTGTATTTTCGAAATCAGGTTCTGACGCAAGGCTAAAATAGACCGTCTTCCAAGGTCAATTAATTTAACTTCTTCGGAAACATCCTCGCCTACTTCAAAATCGTCTTCGATTTTATGCGCAGCACTCAATGAAATTTCTTCATTTTCGTCTTCTACTTCACCATCAGCAACAACAATTCTATTTCTCCAAATTTCTAAATCTCCTTTATCTGGGTTAATAATGATATCAAAGTTATCATCACTTCCATATTTTTTCTTTAATGCGTTTCTAAAAACGTCTTCTAGTATCGCCATAAGCGTTACTCTGTCAATCAGCTTATCATCTTTGAATTCTGAAAAAGAATCAATTAACGCTAAATTTTCCATGTCATTTTAATTAAATGTTACCATAACTTTTGCTTCCACAATTTCTTTATAAGTAAGCACTGCTTCTTTTTGAACAGTAACTTTTCCTTTTCCAATTGGCTTTGGCTCTCTTGCCTTCCATTGAAGTAAAATAGTGTCTTCATTGACATCCATTAACTCACCTTCAATCGTCTCACCAGTATTGGTTCGTACTTTTAACTTTCGTCCGAGATTCTTTTTATACTGTCGAACCGCGGATAAAGGTTCTGATACACCAGCCGACATAACTTCTAAAGAAAAATCTAGTTCTTCTCTATCCATATTATGCTCAATTGCCCTGCTTACTGCAATACAATCTGCAACCGTCACGCCAGTATCGCCATCAATGATCACGCGAATTTGCTTCGCATCCGAAATTTCCAAATCAATTAAAAAGAGTGATGGATTTTCAGCTAGAGCATCCTCTAAAAGCTGTATTACTTGTTCCCGCATCAAATATGGCTATAAAAAGAGGGGACTTTTATGTCCCCTCAACTCGTTACGTATCAATTTCTGTGCAAATATACTATAATTTTTAAAACTATAAAAATAGTATTGGCTTTGCAAAATTTCGTACCTTATTGCTAGCAAAGTAAAACTTATAAATCTCCTCTTATGAAAAGAATATTAGTTCCTACAGATTTTTCTATGCAAGCCGAAAATGCACTTAAAGTTGCGGTACAAATCGCGTCTAAAAACAACGGCGTAATTTTTTTACTTCATTCAATGGAGCTACCTAGCCATCTTGCTAACAAAAATACGGGTTCACTTCCTGAAGCGCTCTACTTCATCAAGCTTGCGGAGAAACACTTTGACGAACTCTTGGCAAAACCATATTTAGAAAATGTAGAAGTCGATTATGCTATCGGCCATGGGGAAATATACGATGATATAGCCGAAGCTGTAAAGCAAAGTAAAATAGATCTTGTAATAATGGGTTCTCATGGGGCTAGTGGATTCAAAGAAATGTTTATTGGTAGCAATACTGAAAAGGTGGTGCGAACCTCTACAACTCCCGTACTGGTTATCAAAAACCCGCATCTTAAATTCAATATTGAAAATTTTGTGTTCGCTACAGATTTTACTGAAGAATGCAGCGTGCCGTTTGACAATGCTCAGAAATTCGCCAAGGCGATTGGTGCTAAAATGCATTTATTGTTTATCAATACGCCAAACGACTTTAAAACAACAGCCCAAGCCAATGATACTATGAGTGGTTTTATCAAAGGCATGGGACTTGAAAACTACACCTTAAATATCTATAATGATACTAGTGTAGAAAAAGGAATTCTTCAGTTTGCAAAAGATTCTAATGCTGATTTAATTGGCATGAGTACCCACGGAAGAAAAGGAATTTCGCATTTCTTTAATGGCAGCATTAGTGAAGACTTGGTAAATCATGCCAATATGCCCGTAATTACCTTTAAAATTTAATGCAAATACAGATCGTATTAGGTTCTAAAAACCGAATAAAGCATCCGTGAGGATTTTCTGAGCACACAGAGCGCTAGTAATGAAATATGGCCATTGCGGCGCTTTCGTTACTTATTCAGTTCTAAATCAATCAATTCAATTGTTTTTCCGTTATATCTTAAATAGTCAGGAATTTGTTATGAAGCA
>JBLHGH010000128.1:0-6122 GCA_047615425.1 Candidatus Latescibacterota bacterium | reverse complement strand
AATATAAATTTCCTTGATGTAGCACCGAAGCATATGTAGTTCCTAATCTCCCTTCCTGATCCACATAATTTAAAAATGGTGCCGTAACATTGATACAATCAATTCCGTTATCCAATCCAGCCCAAATATTACCTTCATAATCTTCGAATAAAGACAATACGGTATTATTTCCAAGGCCCATAGTCTGATTGATTTGAAAAATCACTTCACCCTGTCTAGAAATCAAGAAAATTCCACTTGATATAGTCCCGATAGCAATGTTTCCATTCTTTAACTGCTCACTATTATATATGGTGGTGTTCTGTAATAAAGCGTCTGCGGGGATCCTCCATTTCGTCGTTTCGCTGCCAGATAAACTGTAAAACTCACCACTCTGAGTAACGATATACATTTGATTGTCAATTTCAAGAACATCAATAACAATATCATTTTTGAAAATTGAATCTTCACTCACTAAAACCGATTCCCCCTTTTCAATAGTATACAAACCATCGTTAAGTACATGAAAGAAAACCTTATTCCCAACCTTAAAACTTTTATTTAAAGTCCCCTTAGATTCAATAAAGCGAATACTACTGTCTACCGAGTTATAAATGTAAATTCTATTCAGGGATTGGAAGAGAATCCATTCGTTATAAGGCAAGATATTCCAAAATTGTTCGTCTTCCTTAAGATCCAGTCCTAGTTTCTGGCTTAATGACGAGTACTTAAGGGTCCCAAATTCATTACGTTGCCAATAACCGAAGTCCATATAGCTTCCGGAATAAACCTTGCCTTCTATAGCCAACGTAGAACGTATAATAGCCTTATTTGGAGATGGATACAGTGTCCAGTTAGCTCCGTTAAATTCTAACAGACCATCATTGTTTGCTATATAAATAAACTTATTTTCTTCTTGAGAAATAGCCCAGTTTTGACTCCCGCCTGCATATACGGTAGATGAATAATTGACAATGGGTGGCAATTCCTGTCCGTTTACTCCATGTAAAGCGAACAACATGAAGAGAAAGAAGAAATAAGCTACTATACCGGAGGTCTTGTTATTCATAGGAATGGTATAAAAGTATTACAATTAAACCAATTTCACGAATGAAGATAGCTAGAAAATATATACGTATTTATACGTATAGCTTTTCATATAACCACAACCTACCTTTGAGTATGAGTTAGTGAATCGTATTTAGTCTATTTCTTGTGGGGATAAGAAATAGACTAATGTTTTTAAAAATTCACTATGTTAGGTTTGTTAAAGCGTCCCATTGACTGGGACGCTTTTTTTGTGCCCTAGACTATCGAGATATAGTAAACCCCCTATTCAGAGAATTTTGATATTCCATCTTCAAGCCACGCAGCGAAATCCGCTGCATCAGGCGTATATCCTACAGGTTTATTTAGATTGTTTTCATCTAAGTCCATAAGAACGTAGAACGGCTGTGCATTGGCTTTAAAGCGCTTTATTTGTAAATCACTCCATTTGTTACCAATAGTCTTAATCTTTTTACCTGTTTCTTTGGAAATGTACTTCTCTCCTTCCGGCAAAGATCGTTTATCGTCCACGTATAGCGATATTAATACAACGTCCTTTTTAAGAATAGAAAGTATTTTATCTTTTGGCCAAACGTTCTGTTCCATTTTACGACAATTTACACAAGCCCAACCCGTAAAATCAATAACTATTGGTTTATTAACTTCTTTAGCATAGGCCAGCCCTTTATCGTAATCATTAAAGGCAAGGATGTCGTGCGGCGCTAATAAATGTCCGCCATCTGGTAAATCTCCATGGTCTGCGGTACCGCCGCCGCCAAGTTTAGAGTATCCAACACCGTACGGAGATTCGCTATATTCTTGTGGCGGCGGGAATGCGCTAATTAAATTGAGTGGAGCACCCCATAAACCGGGAATCATATATAAAACAAAAGACAGCGTAAGCAAGCCTAATAGCAACCTTCCAACAGAAATATGTGCTAACGGCCCATCATGTGGTAGTTTAATTTTTCCGAATAAATACAAGGCCAACACACCAAAAACAGCGATCCAAATAGCAATAAATACCTCACGTTCTAAGAGATGCGTTTGTAGTACTAAATCCGCCTGAGAAAGAAACTTGAATGCGAGTGCTAATTCTAAAAAACCAAGGACCACTTTTACCGTATTTAACCATCCGCCACTCTTCGGTAGTGAATTCAACCAGCCTGGGAACATTGCGAAAAGTGCAAAAGGAAGTGCAATTGCCAAGGAGAAACCTAGCATTCCAATAATAGGAGCAATTCCTCCTTTTGATGCCGCTTCAACTAGCAAATAACCTACAATAGGACCCGTACATGAAAATGATACTATAGCAAGGGCAAGGGCCATAAAGAAAATTCCCAATAACCCACCTTTGTCCGCTTTGCTATCAGCTTTATTCGCCCAAGATTGAGGCAATGTAATTTCAAATGCCCCCATAAAGGATATCGCAAAAACAACGAGCAATAAGAAGAAAATAATATTAAACCATACGTTCGTAGATAGCGCATTTAAGGCATCAGCGCCAAAGATTGCCGTAACAACAGAGCCCAATAACACGTAGATAATAATGATAAATATTCCGTAAAAAATAGCATTTCGTATACCTGTCGATTTGTTCTTACTTTGTTTTGTAAAGAAACTAACCGTTAAAGGAATCATTGGAAACACACAGGGTGTTAGAAGTGCAAGAAAACCGGAGGTAAAAGCTAAAAAGAAAATAGTCCATAGACCTCTTGAATCTTCATCATCTGAATTGCCTTCATCCGTATTTGCTTCATCCGTATTCGCTTCATTAGAGGTTTCAATAGCATCCGTGTTAGCTTCATCAGCCGTTTCACTGGCATCTATAGCGCCTTCATGTCCCGGAATCATCAAATCAAACTCGGCCATTTCAAAAATGCATTTCTCATCATCGCAAGACTGGAAATCAACACCAGCCGCAATAGAACGAAGCGACTCATTCAGTACTTTAATTTCTTGTGTAAACGTGGCTCCATTCCGAAAATAAGCCAAATCCATCTCAAATATCTTATCAAAATGACGCTTAGACTCGCTTTCTTTAACCTTTCCAACCAGTTCGAAATCACCATTTTCATTTTCGAAATTAAACGCTGTTGGAATTGGTCCACCATCTGGAATATCCTGTGAATACAAATACCAACCGTCTTCAATGGACGCATCCATAATTATTTCGTAGGTGTCTTCACCCGTTTTCTTCACTTGCGTATCCCATGTTACAGGAACAACAATCTGTGCCAAGCCGGTAAAACTTAAGGCAAGTGCCAAAACAAGGATAAAGCTCGAAATTAATTTCTTCATAGTATTAGATTATAGGGTAGATATCCTGGTAATATTTTTAGTGCTCGGTGTTACTTGAAACCAGCCATCTGCGCGATGTCCAATTATCCAGACAATTTTGTCGTCTGAACACAGCAACCAAATTTTTTCTTTAGTCGCCAAAGATAGCTTTTCATCTTTAAAAAACTTGCTTAATTTCTTATTTCCTTTCATCCCAAAAGGCTGAAAAACATCACCTTTACGCCATTTCCTAACAACCAACGGCTGTCTAAGCTTCTCAGTATCAACATATATGATTTTATGCCCTATTTCACCGATAGCGTTGGTGGTTTCAAATTTTAAATCAATGGGGATTGCCACTCTTTCTGCTCCTACTTCAATTTTGAAACTGCTTTTTTCTTCTTCGGAAGGAATTTCAGTGAGAATTAAGTTTTCTCTATCTTTTATTAATCGATGTGACATGGAAATAATTTGCTTTCCACTTTGCGCAGATAATAAGGCAACAGCAGCGGTTATATCGGTAAAACCAAAAGGATACAAAAGTTCAAAAAGCAATGCCTCGGTATTCGGTAATTCTTGTAGTTTTTGAATATTGATATGATAACCCTCTGATGATTCTGACACGACCAAATTCCGAATCAAAACCATATAATCTTCTACTAACCGCTCACTCTCATTGAGATGATGTTGTGTCTGTCGAAAGTTTTGAAGTGTTTTTTCTGAAAGCGCTTTGAATTTAGGAAGTACCGTAAGGCGTAGCTTATTCCGCAGATAGTTGGGCGAAGCATTACTACTGTCTTCCCTCCAAAATAGCTTTTCGGTCTTTGCAAAATTTAGAATGTCATCCCGAGAAAAAGCCAATAATGGTCTTACCACGGCAGTATTAACAACCGGAATGCCTGTAAGTCCTCTTAACCCAGTTCCTCTAGAAAGATTGATGAAAAATGTTTCTAAATCATCATCTGAATGATGCCCCGTTAAAACATAATCATAGTCGTTTTCTTTTCGAACATCTTCAAACCACGTATACCGAAGATCTCTGGCCGCCATTTGAGTGGACAATCCGTTTTTCGAAGCATATTCCTTCGTATTAAAGGTTTCAGAAAAAAAAGGTATGTCTAGACTTTTAGCCAAGTCTGATACAAATTGCGCATCTCCATCACTTTCAGTGGCTCTTAAAGAAAAGTTGCAATGCGCGAGGCTAATATCGAAAGACAAACGATGCATAAGATGCGAAAGCACAACACTATCCATACCACCACTACAGGCAATTAATAGCCTCTTAGAAGTAATAAATGCGAAGTTCGCCTCAATATGTTTTATGAATTTTTCTAGCATCAATTAGCGTGCGACTAAAATACATATTTAATCGTTAGGCATATTTAAGAACACAAACAAATCAACGCTCTAGCGCTTCTCGCATTGCTTTCGCCTTTAGCAAGCACTCTTCATACTCTTTTTCAGGAACCGACTTCGATGTGATAGCTCCGCCAACTGAAAAACTGACATATTTCCTGCTTTCGTTATACAGAATACTTCGAATAATGACGTTGAAGTCGAAATCGCCAGTGGGCGTAAAATAACCAACTGTTCCGCTATACAGGCCACGTTTGGTGTCCTCCAGCGCTTCGATGATTTTCATCGCTGAAACTTTTGGAGCGCCTGTCATACTCCCCATAGGAAACGTATTTCTAATAATATCTACAACAGGCGTTTCCTTATCCACTTCACAACGAATTGTAGAAACTAGTTGATGAACTTGTTTAAAAGAATACACCTTGCACAGTTCGTCAACCACAACAGAAGATTTTTTAGCAATTTTCGACAAGTCATTTCGCACCAAATCGGTAATCATGATATTTTCGCTTCGTTCTTTCGGGTCTTTCTCCAGTTCCAAAGCAATTTGTAAGTCGTTTGCTGGATTTTCATCGCGTTTGGCTGTTCCTTTAATGGGTTGGGAAATAATGGTGCTTCCCTCCTTCTTAATGTATCTCTCTGGAGATGCTGAAAGGCCGTACAGATTTTCGAATTTAAGGAATGTGGCAAATGGCGGCTGAGAAATTTCATTTAAATGTAGAAACGTACTCAGTGGATCAATACTAGTATCTTCAGCATAAAACTCCTGACAAAAATTTGCTTCGTAAATATCTCCACGGTTAATATGATGCAGCATTTCAGACACTTTTTCGAAATAAGCGTCTTTTGAAGTACGTAACTTAATTTTTATAGGTTGTTCACTAATCGCTGTATTCTCGATTAAATCTAGCCCCATGATTTCTTCCCAATCGTATTCAAGCGCATCATCAACCATCATGAGGTACTGAATTTCAACTTCGTTTTCAGTAAATAGAAAAAGGCGCTTAGGCTGGAAAAAATAAATATCAGGAAAGCCTAATCCATCAAAATTCATGGATCGCATACGCTCAACGTCGTTTTTCATATCGTAGGCCAAATAACCAAACAACCAATCATTACTGAGCGATTGATATTCTTTAAACTGTTCAAAACCCTGATGAAAATCTGTCTTAAAAGAAGTGAAAGCATCTACTGCTAAAACAGCCTGATAGGATTGGTGTTTTTGCTCAAAGTTATTACTGTCTAGCCAAACAATTTCTTCGAACTGCTGCGCCCAAGAGAGCAATTGTTTTTTCAATTGGTCCGTCAGAGAAATTTTATATGTTTTTTTGAAGCGCCTCACGTAGTACTGAAGCAAAGATATAGAATCAAAAAACCACAAATGCTATCGCGTGGAATAGTTTTATTTTTTAATAAATTTCTAAAATTGACTTCCTGAAGTTGTTTTAAGTTGCAAAAAA
>JBLHGH010000127.1:0-6155 GCA_047615425.1 Candidatus Latescibacterota bacterium | reverse complement strand
ATATGTGCGTTTAGGGAAGAAATTTATTTCACTTCCGAAGGGAATGGACCCATTAGAGGTTGAAATGGCATACGCGAAGGAATTGATTGAAGAGAAGAAAAAAGCAGATGCTCCTATATATAGGCATGAAGATTTGGATGTTCAAAAAGGGACAGGAAGATTTGGGCCATTTATAAAGTGGAACAATATGTTCATTAATGTGAACAAGAAATACGATTTCGATAATTTAAGTGAAGCAGATATCATTGAGCTAATTGAAGCAAAAAAACAAAAAGAGATTGATAAGCTCATTCACAATTGGGAAGAAGAGGGTATTAGACTTGAAAAAGCACGTTGGGGTCGTTTCAATCTAATTAAAGGCAAAACCAAAATAGAATTGCCTAAAACTACGAAGGCTGAAAAAATGACCTTAAAGGAGGCCCAAGGCATTATCGAAAAAAAGAGTCCCAAGAAGAAACCAGCAAAAAAGAAAGTTGCAAAGAGTACAAAGAAATAGGTTTAACGCACGAGGCAACATTAAATCATTTATATTATTGATCAAGCATGATTGAATTTCTATCCCCAGTTTCAAAACAAGTAGTTGCGCATCGCGAAATCTTGCCTGCGGGTGTTTTTGGTAAGCAAATTCTACTGCATAGAGATGCTGGAGACCTTCCAGATTTACAAGATGTCAAGTTTGCTCTTTTTGGAATAAAAGAAAACAGAAACGACGTTGATTATATGGGTGGCG
Source organism: Candidatus Latescibacterota bacterium (assembly GCA_047615425.1). Taxonomy (GTDB): domain Bacteria; phylum Bacteroidota; class Bacteroidia; order Flavobacteriales; family Flavobacteriaceae; genus Patiriisocius. The sequence goes on along the minus strand of JBLHGH010000127.1, from coordinate 5,425 downwards.
ACATTTCTTTTGACCCTATAAGAAAAGCATTATACAGTTTGTATCCAGGGAATTGGAAGCACAGTATAGTTGACTTAGGCGATATTGAGAAAGGTGCAAGTGTTGAGGACACTTATTTTGCTGTTAAGACCGTTGTTTCGGCCTTGCTAAAGAAGAACATCATCCCGCTAATTTTAGGTGGATGCCAAGACTTGGTCTATGCCCAATATCGTGGTTATGATGCATTAGGGAATATGGTGAATATGGTCAATGTGGATACTAGCTTTGATTTAGGTGATGCAGATCACCCGATGTCTAATAAGTCATATGTAGGTAAAATTGTAGTTGAAAAACCATATAACCTCTTTAACTATAGTACCATTGGGTATCAATCCTATTTTAATCCGCCGGGTGAAATAGCCTTGATGGAAAAATTATTCTTCGATGCATATAGATTGGGGCATGTTAGTGTTGATCTCACGGTGGTTGAGCCAATCATGCGTGATGCAAATATTGTAAGTTTGGATGTTACAGCAATAAAAAGCGCAGAATTAAGTTATAAAAACAATGCAAGTCCTAACGGTTTTGATGGCAGAGAAATTTGCGCCATTTCAAGATATGCTGGGATTAGCAATAAAGTAACATCATTTGGGGTATATGAGCTAAAAGATTACGGTAGCGCAGCAAGCGCAGCGATGTTAATTGCTCAGGTGCTCTGGTATTTTATTGAAGGAGTTAATTTTAGAGTTGCGGATGATGATTTTAGCAGCGAAAAGGACTATACAGCCTATAAAGTACCTATAGACGACGCAGTTTTAGTGTTCAAAAAGAGCAATAAGACGGGGCGTTGGTGGATAGAGTTGCCTTTTATTTCAAATGTTAATAATAAATTAAAAAGTAAGACGTTATTACCATGCACTTATGGCGAATATTTGAGTGCAACGAATCAGGAAATTCCTGAGAGGTGGTATAAAGCCCGCCGAAAGAATGAAGTATAACCGAACAAACTAAGTAAAACGAGAGCCAAGGTTTTTAAAGAAATTGTTGTTTTTTTAAAATTTTATAGATAGGTTTACGCCCTTGAATCTCGAAAATTTAACCTAAATACCTATGAAAAAGTTTATTGCATTAGCGGCAGTCGTTGCGTTTATGTACAGTTGTAACTCTGGAGACAGAGGGGAATTAGTAGGGGCAAAAGGCAAAAAATGGTATCCCGAAAAGCCTTACGGTATGACCTTAATCCCTGGTGGGTCTTTCATCATGGGTAAATCAGACGATGATTTTGTTGCGGTTAATGACGCCCCAACGAAAACTGTGACGGTTCGTTCTTTCTATATGGATGAAACTGAAATTACGAATGCGGAGTATCGTCAATTCGTGGAATGGGTGCGTGATTCAACGGTCCGCTTGCGTTTAGCAATTCTAGCTGATGAGGTTGGAGCTACACCAGGTGATGGAGATTCTAGTATTGGAGAATTTGCATTCGTAGATCAAGAGAATGAGGAAATGAATGCCTATGACCAATATATGTATGACAACTATTACGGTATGGGTGAAGATTTCTACGCTGGTAGAAAAATCAACAACAGGGTAGATTTAATTTGGGATACAGCAGAGTATCCAGATGAGTACTATTCAGAGGTTATGGATAGTATGTATATTCCGTCGGAAGAAGCTTATAATGGGCAGCGTACTATTGATGTAGATAAATTAAAGTTCCAGTATACTTACATGGATATACAGGCTGCTGCAAGAGACAAAGCCAAGCAGCGAAAGGATTTTATTAATAAAGAAGAAGTAAAAATTTATCCAGATACTACAGTATGGATTAGGGATTTCAACTATTCTTACAATGAGCCAATGCACAATGATTATTTTTGGCACAAGGCATATGGAGATTATCCAGTAGTAGGAGTTAGTTGGAAACAAGCCAAAGCATTCTGTGCATGGAGAACTTTATACAAAAATTCATATCAGAAATCTAGAAAACGTCAGCACGTTAATTCTTTCCGTCTTCCTGGTGAAGCTGAGTGGGAATATGCTGCTAGAGGTGGTCTAGAATCTGCAACATTCCCATGGGGTGGGCCGTATGCTAAAAATGACCGTGGTTGTTTTATGGCAAACTTTAAACCATTACGTGGAGACTATGCGGCAGATCAAGCGCTTTATACTGTTGAAGCCAATGCGTATGAGCCAAATGATTATAACTTGTATAATATGTCTGGTAACGTGGCCGAGTGGGTTGCCTCTTCTTATGATGCAGCTGCATACGAGTACACTTCTACAATGAACCCGAATGTTAATGACAATACCAATATGCGGAAAGTTGTTCGTGGAGGATCATGGAAAGATGTTGCTTACTTCTTGCAGGTGAGTACTCGTGACTACGAATATGCAGATTCTGCACGTAGCTACATAGGTTTCCGTACAGTACAAGATTATATGGGTACTGATGTTGTTCTTAATGATAAATTAGGAGACGCACGCTAATAAGTCTCCAGTCTTTATTAAAAAACTAAACTAAAAAACTTAAACTTAACTTAACTTAATTTATCTATTATGGCACAGTCAAAATCGTCTAAAAAACTGTTTAATATGGCCTACGGGCTTGGAGCATCTATTGTAATCTTAGGTGCACTATTTAAAATTCTTCACTGGGAACTAGACCTTGGTATTTTTGTTCTTGATGGAGGAACATTACTTGCTGTAGGTTTAATTACCGAGGCAATCATTTTTGCTATTTCTGCGTTTGAACCAGTTGATGATGATTTAGATTGGGCGCTAGTATATCCTGAATTAGCAGGTGGAGCAGTTGGCGGTAAAAATAAGCCGGAAGATGCTAAAGGGGTCTTATCTGCTAAGCTTGATGAAATGCTTAAGGATGCAAGAATTGATTCAGAATTAATGAACAGCCTGAGCGAAAGTATTCGTTCTTTTGAAGGAGCGGCTAAAGGAATGGCCCCAACCGCAGAAGCTATGAGTTCAACTAAGAAGTACAGCGAAGAAATGGCGCTTGCAGCTGCACAAATGGAATCATTAAACAGCTTATATAAAGTTCAAGTAGAGTCCACAAGCCGTCAAACGGAAGTAAACGAGCGTGTGACTGAAAATGCTGAACAATTGAAAGCTCAGATGGAGCACCTTTCAACGAACCTTTCTTCATTGAATGGTGTGTATGGTGGTATGTTATCTGCAATGTCAACAAAGAACTAGTAGTTTTTTAACTGAATATTAATTTAAAAACAAATTAAAATGGCAGGAGGAAAACTAACCCCAAGGCAAAAGATGATTAACCTAATGTATTTGGTTTTTATCGCGATGCTTGCACTGAATATGTCCAAAGAGGTATTATCCGCTTTCGGATTATTAAATGAAAAAATTAGCAATGCCAATGTTGCTACAGAAGAAAGAAATACAGCGTTCATGGATGGACTTGCAACAAAGGCAATTGACGAACCAGGTAAGTATGCTGATGTAAAAGATCAAGCAGATAAAGTTTCTGAAATTTCTAACGATCTAGATGCTTTTATTTCAAACCTTAAATCGGAATCTATAGCTAAGCTAGAAGATCCGTCAGATTATGAGGTAATGGATAAAGCAGACTTTTTCGATAAACGTTTTTTCAAAGGAGATAATTATAAGCCAGAGGGAGAAGCCTTTATAGCGGCAATGAACAAGTACAGAAATGAAATGAGTGCTGCATTACCTGATAGCTTATATCCTAATATAAAAAGAGCAATAAATTCTAATTTTTCTACTAGCGAAGTTGAGAATCGTGATGGAAAAAAAATAGAATGGTTAAATTATAACTATGAAGGTTTTCCTTTGGTAGCTTCTTTAACAAAACTTACTCAAATTCAAGCAGATATTAAAACAACGAAGAATGAGGTGCTTTCAAAAATGTTAGCTGGAGAGCAAGCAGCATCATTATCTTATAGTAATTATTCTACGTTAATGGAATCGCCAAAGTCGGCATATTATACTGGAGAAAAGTTTGATGGTTCTATAGTTTTGGGACGTACCGATGAGAGTACTGTGCCAAAAAGAGCTGAGTTGACGCTGGATGGCAGAAGTCTTACCTTAGGTACAGATTTTACTTTTGAAGGAGGTAAGGTGAAACTTAATGTTGGAGCCGGTAGCCCTGGAGATCACGTAATAGAAGGGATTCTATACTACGGTGAAGCTGGAAAAGAAACGCCAGTTGATGTGATGAGTGGTTTCGCGACTATTTCTATGCCTAATGCTGCTGTAATCGCTGCAGATAAGATGAATGTTGTATATCGTGGTGTAGTAAATCCTATGACTATCTCTATTCCTGGAATTCCAGATAATAAAGTAAGAGCTTCTGGAGCAGGTTTATCGCTTGTAAGTGGAACTAAATATAACATGAGTCCTGCTTCAGGAAGAACAGTTTCTATTACAGCGAGTGGAACGTTGCCAGATGGTAAGCCAGTGAGCTCAAGCATGGAATTCCGTATTAAGGATATTCCAAGACCTACAGGAACCATTCGTGGGGAAACAGGTGATGGTGGTGCTGTGAAGATGAACCGTCAAGGGCTTGAGATTTCAAGTATTGGAGCATCTTTACCTGACTTTGATTTCGACCTTAAGTTGAACGTTACTGGATTTAGTTTCAAAGTATCTGGGCAGCCAACGGTTCGTGTTAGTGGAAGAAAATTAGATAATGCTGCAAAAGGCGCGTTGCGTAGAGCAAAGCGTGGTGATGTAGTGCAAATCATCGATATTAACGCAAGTATCTCAGGCAATTCAGGATATAAATTGAAAAAGATATCTCCTGTTATCATTGAGTTAACAAACTAGAATTAAAATCCTATTTTATGAATTATAAACATGTTGTTTTAAGTGTTCTTTGTTCGCTAGTAGGTTTCTCTAGTGCTACGGCACAGATTAACTTACTGAATGCAAAAACACCGGAAGATATAGGTAAAAAGACTGAAGCGCAGATTGCCTATGATAATGACACGCCACTTCCTTACGGATATGTGGATGAGCGTGACGTACTATGGTCTAAAACAACTTGGGAAATCATCGATCTTGATGAACGAGTTAACTTCCCATTGTATTATCCTATTGATACCAATAATATTGGATCAGACAGACGCTCTTTGTACGATGTAATCGTAAAAGGAATAAAGGACGGTGATATCACAGATGTGTATGCCGACTCTTATTTTACTGAAAAGCGTAGTTTGGCTGATATTGATGCATCATTGGTGTATCGTGATACTACAGATTTAGGTATAGAGCAATTCAATGCCGAAGGTTTTGTGGATGCAGAATATATCCGTGAGTTTACATTGGATGCTGGAGATGTTGAAGAATGGAGAATACGTGGTTACTGGTACCTAGACAAACGTCAAGGTGAATTGAAGTACCGTCTGCTTGGTATTTGCCCTGTTGCAGGTGAAGCGCGTTCTAAAGCCTT
>JBLHGH010000126.1:0-6156 GCA_047615425.1 Candidatus Latescibacterota bacterium | reverse complement strand
GAAGAACTAAAACCCCTCATCAAAACAGAAATGGAGAATGCCTATGCGCTAACAGTTCCATTAGATGTAGAAGTTGGCTTGGGTGAAAACTGGTTGGAAGCTCACTAATTCTCTGCTTAAAAAAATTAATGGACACTAAATACAATAGCAAAAAAACTAAAATATGAAAAAATTATACATTGTTTTACTGTTAACGCTTGTCTCATCCCTATATACCAATACTGTTCTTGCACAATGTGACGGAATAACCGTGGATAGTCTTACAAACCCCGGGCCTTACGAAGTGGAAACCCTCACCGAGGCAGATGGAATACGTAATGGTCCTGACTATTTAGGAGCCACAATTTACTACCCCACAAACGCTACGCCGCCATACGCGAGTATTGCAATCGTACCTGGGTTTACTGCACTTCCTTCAAGCGTTGCGCAATGGGGGCCATTTTATGCGTCACACGGAATAGTAACCATTATAATAGGTACAAATTCTCTTTTTGATTTTCCAGAGGTGCGCGCTGTTGCTCTTTTAGATGCGCTGGAAACCATCAAACAGGAAAACACCAGAGTCTCATCTCCACTGGAAGGTGATCTAAACTTAGATCAATTAGCCGTGAGTGGCTGGTCTATGGGTGGTGGTGGCGCGCAACGTGCCGCCGTACTTGATAATACAATTAAAGGGGTGGTAGCCTTATGCCCATATCTTCTTAATCCTCAACTCGATCATGAAAGTTCAGTACTTATTTTCAGTGGTCAAAATGACCCGACCGCTCCACCAGCACAACATGCCGATATTCACTACGATCTAACTCCAAACACAACAAACAAATTACTTTTTGAGGTTGCAAATGGTAATCACTCGGTAGCCAATACGCCTAATGGCGGAGGTGGTTCCGTTGGCAAAATAGCCCTATCATGGGTTAAACTATATGTAGAAGAAAATGATTGTTATTGTCCATTACTAATCGATTCTCTTTTAGTGAATCCTCCTGCAGCATCAAAAGTTGAGCAAAACTTTGGGTGTCCGCTGTTAGGAATCAACAACAACGAATTGGCGATTGGAATTTATCCTAATCCAACACAAGGCATTATTCAGGTGGTCATTGATCGTGATGTTCCTTACGAAGTCTACACACCAATGGGACAGCGTTTGTTAAAAGGCATTTTAACGAGTGATAATAAACAGATTGATCTATCGCTCTTTCCTGCTGCCATGTACTATGTGCGAATAGAGCATGAAGTATTGAAAATTATTAAGGAATAATAACGGTCGTATTGAGATTATTTTTAGGGCAAGCCCCTTCGGGTCGGGCTATCCGCGCTACATGGTAGCCTGCTGCTATCCCTCTTGCGATTCGCTCTAACTCGAAATATAGGAAACAAAAAAGCCAAAAGATGTTTCTTTCGGCTTTTAATTAGGTCGCAACAACTAATTACTGCTTTTGGCATACTACTGTTATCATCAATGATGATTACTTCATAACCACTTGCCCTGTCAAGCCATTTATCATTATTTCTGGAAAAAAGCTACAGCACAAAGCGATAGGTAGCTTTTATCAAGAAGGTGTTTTGAGGCTTTTCACTCATCAGTTGATTGTTAATTATATCCCCAAAGCCATTTGAAGGGTCGCCACTATTGGTAATTCCCTGTGACCAGACAAAGAAAATTTCAGAACCTGGAATATACTCCCAACGTACTACCAAGTTAGATCTGAACTGTACAAAAGCAAAATCTGGATCTCCAAAACTATAGTCAGTGGTGCCATCTTGATTTTCATCAACCAAATAGTTTCCAGATTCATCATCCTTTGAAATTTGATTAGATCCATACCAAGCAACACGGTCATTAATGTCTTCAGCTGTGCCATCTGTTACATAATTAAAGTTGGAATAGCTAGCCGTAAAAATAAAGGGTTGTCCGTAATACTGGATGGTGAGGTTCGGATTAATACTATAATTTAAGCGAAGTGTGGCGCTCAGCGATTCGTTATCAATTTCACCTAGGATATAACGAGTGTCATCGCCAAAAACACTTTGAGTGACATACTGTGTTCTATTTGGGTTTTGAGCATATTCAAAATCCAAATTCATGCTTAACGAATTGATGGGTTGGTAGCGCAAGCCAATTTCATATCGGTTTAAGCCAAAATTTTTCTGTTTCGCTTTTGAGTTCACATGCCCGGCGCTAAAACTGAGTTTCTTTCTTTGATCAGTTCCAGAAAAGAAAAACCAAAAGTTCTCTTCACTAAATCGCCATCTTGGACCACCTCGTAAAAAAGTATTGATAAAAATACGCGGCTTGTGCGCGCCTCCGAAATCACTCCACCAGTTATTTTTATAATTTATATTTCCTCCTATTTCATACTGAATTCTGTTCCAATTCCCTTCAAAGTCATACGAGGTTGTAATTTCCGCATTTGCATTCGCACGTCGATACCAAGACGTTGGCTTATTAAAATTTTTTCTAACAAATGCACCCTGTCTAATGTCATCTGCCTGGCGTAAAAAACCTAGATCGTTGAGTTCAAGTTCTGGTGATTTAAAATTAATAAAGCTACCGTAACGCCAGTCACCGCCCCCACTTTTTCCTATTTCAAATCCGCCCCCTGTGCCGGTTAGCGATGTTTTTGTTGGGTCAACGGCAACATGACTTGCGTCTACGCGTTGGAATAAATGGCGCAAGGACGTTTGAGTATTCAAAATAGACTCCGCGCTTCCGCGGACATTGCTCATCACTATATTTCCTTTGATAAAGTATTTTCTGTCTTTCCAATTGTGATTAAAATCAAGCCCGGCAGCATAGGCATGACTGTGTAAAAATGAAACACGATCATCCATGCTCCGAATAGCCGAAGTAAAAATGGCCCCTACTCTTGAATTTCGATCATTAAAATCTTTCTGAACTCTTCCAACGAGATAATTTGTCAAAGGCTCCACGAGTTCTTCCCTAGCCTCCCCTTTAGTTGGTAGGTTGTCTAAAACATCCTGGCGATCATCCAATTCAATTTCAGCAAACTCCTTCGCTGTAACACTTTCTAAAACTCCAATAGACCAGCCATCTTTGGTTTTTCCACTAAATTTTGCCGCACCTAAAATAGTGGTGTTTGTTGGAAAATCGACATACTCCCCTTGTTCTCCTGACGTTGTTGTATACCCTTGAGGTGATCTACCAATCCTTCGTGAGAAGAACAAGTTATCTCGTCCTCCAATTCTAAAATCGAAAATGTTTTTATTTTCAACAAAGAAGGGTCTTCGTTCTTGAAAGAATATTTCAAAACCATCCAAGGCAATAGCACCAGGATCGGCATCTACTTGTCCGAAATCTGGGTTCACGGTTAAATCAAGCGTCAAGTCATTGGTAATACCAATTTTAGCGTCTAATCCGCCTGTTAATCGTGTTGTACTTCCGTCACGAAATGGATTCCCAGCTTCCTTTTCGAAGGTGTCTAATTGACCCAATGCATAGGGTTGAATTTCCAATTGTTTCTGAGGCATAATGCCATTAATTCCTCTCAATTCGCCAAATTCACTCACCCAACCTGGCGGGTTAGGAGGTAATGGTTGCCATGTAGACTTCTCTTCATTATTAAAATAGCGTCTGGTAGATTGCAATCCCCAAACTTGTTCATCTGCTGCACTGAAGCGGAGTTGACTCAAAGGGATTCGGAATTCGGCCGTCCAGCCGTCTGCATCGATTTGCGTGCTTAAATACCATATTGGATTCCAACTTGTATCAAAATTTCCATTATTGGAAATAAACTCATCTCCTTTCACTCCAGAAGCGGAAGCTGTAAAAGAAAAGCTGGTGCTATCATCATTATAACTATCAATATTGATTTCTACCCAATCTCCGGCAAAGTCATCCCGGCGACCCAGGCGTCTTTCGATTGTTGCAGGGTCTGCTTGATAGCATTTGAATGCCACGTATATATTTTTAGAATCATAAACAATTTTCATTTTTGTTTGTTCAGATGGCGCCGTGCCGTTGTCTGGTTGAAACTCAATATAATCTGTTGTCCATTCAACCGTACTCCAAGCGGCTTCGTCTAAGACGCCATCAATAGAAATAACGTCCATTCCTTTAATAGATACCGTTGTATAAACTCTTGGAGTGTATGAAATGGAATCCATTTTGTCGTCCTCCGACTGGCTAAACAGCATACTGCAGGAAAAAACAAATACAACTAAAGTGATTAGCTTGTTGAAAGACATATAGCTTGATGTGAATTGATTCAATTGTATAGACTGGACTTAGCACAATTAGTGACAGTTATTTTAGTTAATTAAGATAATTTTAACATTCTAAAAATGGTATCTTTAATGAGAATTTCGCGCTATGAGAAAACTGATCTCCAAAAAGAAACCCGCTTATAAAATTTCTGAACGCTTGTCTGCTTACCTAACGCGTAATGGCAGAAACATTAAGATTCCTATTTATTATGATGATTTGTTGCGTTTTCAAGGCTCCATTTCTATTTTTGACAAAAACGGTAAAGACACGCTTTGGTTAAGCACATATTATGCTGAATCTGAACGTGATGAAATTGAAATGAGCTTAAAAAAAATGTACACGGTGTTGCATGCTGACGGCAGTGATGTAGTTTTACCTTACCTATCTATAGACAGTATTGATTACTGTACTTTCGGCAACACCAAGCCTTTCCGTATCAAAGTGCGAAATATATTGAACGACAACTACATATTCCTGTACATAAAAAAGGCAGACGCCTCTAGAATTTATGGGCTTGAATTGGAGCATTTACTATCGCCTAATCACATTAACTTCTTGGTGCATGAAAATACACTAATCGAAGAACATATTTCTGGAATTCCGGGAGATGATTTCATTGAAAACAATTTAGATGAATGTTCTGAAAGGGATAAAAGGGAAATCGCAAAGGAATTTGTCAAATTTAACGAGCGCTGTTTTGTGAGGCTTCTAGGTGATATGCGCTCTTATAATTATGTGATGGTTCTTACGCATGACTTTGACAGAATCCAGTATCGTATACGAGCTATAGATTTTGACCAACAGTCTTACGAGGGAAAGGTCAATGTCTACAAGCCCCAATTCTTAAAAGAAAATATCAAGTTGGTGCAAATGACCATGGCATCCTTGCAAGAAGAATCTATTGAACAATACAAGCGCGAGGAACGGTCACTCTTAGCAAAACGAGCCAATAGTGAAAAAGACAGGCTGCAAGAACTGATGGGCTGTATGGTTGCTGATGCTATTTCTACACCGGCAAAAATCAATGAGTTAAGAAGAGATTTATTCAAATTAACTGGAGATGTTAATTTTAAAAAAACATCCAATATGGGAGAAATTCTGCAGAGTGCGCTGGATTTTGTTATTCGGAATTATAAAAACGAAAACCCGTATATCATAAATGAACGTTAAAGTTATATAAAAAAGAATCAAAATTTATTATGCGCGCATAATAAATTATATTTTTACAGAAATTCTATTGCCCCATAACTTTTATACTAAGCACGATGAAAATAAAAAAGGTATTAGTAGCCAACCGTGGAGAAATTGCAATTCGTATTCTTAGAGCTTGCACAGAGATAAATTTGCAAACCGTTGCAGTTTACACCTTCGAAGATCGCTATTCACAACATCGCTACAAAGCTGATGAGTCCTATCAAATTGGGGAAGACAATGAGCCTTTAAAGCCGTACCTCGATCAGGATCAAGTCATCTCCCTTGCTAAATCCAAGCAAGTAGATGCCATTCATCCTGGTTATGGATTTCTTTCTGAAAATTCTGAATTCGCCAGAAAATGCGCAAAAAACGGTATCATATTTATTGGCCCAAATCCAACGGTAATGGATGCCTTAGGCGATAAAATCACTGCGAAAAAAATTGCAAAAAAGTGTCATGTTCCCATTATAGAAAGTAATACTAAAAAGCTAAGTTCTTTAAAAATTGCACTTGCTGAAGCCGAAAAAATTAACTACCCCTTGATGTTAAAAGCAGCCTCAGGTGGTGGTGGTCGTGGCATGCGCATTCTGCGAAATCCCGATGATCTCAAGCTATATTTTGATTCAGCTAGAAACGAAGCCCTGAATGCTTTTGGTGATGATACCATGTTTCTAGAAAAGTACGTAGAAGACCCAAAGCACATTGAAGTACAATTAGTTGCAGACAATCACGGAAAT
>JBLHGH010000125.1:0-6269 GCA_047615425.1 Candidatus Latescibacterota bacterium | reverse complement strand
ATTAGTATATACAGAATCTGAAGAAGGAAAATTCAAAAAAGTAGCTTTTGAGGCTGTTTCTTATGCAAAAGGAATAGCAGACAGCATGGGGACATCCGTAACCGCTGTTGCTATTAATGGCGGATCTGCTTCTGAACTAGCAAACTTCGGCGCAGATAAAGTGTTGGAAGTTTCAAATGACGGACTGAACACATTTAGTGCTGAAGGATACGCATCAACCATTGCGCAAGCAGCAAAGGCTGAAGGTGCTCAAGTAGTAGTGTTAACTTCAAGCGCAAATAGCAGATTCATGGCTCCGCTGGTTGCTGTAAACCTAGAAGCTGGTTATGTTTCTAACATTACGGAACTTCCTGTACAGACAGCACCATTCACAGTAAAACACTCCGTTTTCACAAACAAAGCATTCGCAGTCACAGAAATCAATACCGACGTAAAAGTACTTGGATTGGCTAAAAACGCATACGGACTGAAAGAAAATTCAGGGGCTGGTGCCACCGAAAGCTTTTCACCCGATTTGAATGCTGATGGTGTTACGGTTATATCTGTGGACAAGGCAACAGACAAAGTAACCATTGCAGATGCCGAAATAGTTGTTTCTGCTGGACGTGGATTAAAAGGCCCAGAGAATTGGGGAATGATAGAAGAATTAGCTGAAATTTTAGGCGCGGCAACCGCTTGTTCAAAACCCGTAAGCGATATGGGGTGGAGACCGCATGGGGAGCATGTTGGCCAAACTGGAAAGCCAGTTGCTACTAACTTATACATAGCAATTGGAATTAGCGGAGCAATCCAACACTTGGCGGGAATTAATTCATCTAAAATTAAGGTTGTGATCAATAACGATCCAGAAGCACCTTTCTTTAAGGCAGCAGACTACGGAATTGTTGGCGATGCTTTTGAAGTAATCCCACAACTCAACAAAAAATTAAAAGATTTTAAGACCCAAAACGCATAATTTTTTATTAATTTGTGCCTTCGAAAAAGGCTGTTTAAATTAGGAAACGCCCTGTTTAAACAGCCTTTTTTTTAGTTCATTCATCTAAGACAAAAATAAAAGTCTTTTTTAAAATCCTATGAGCCTAGTAAGACTTAACATAAAAGGCATTTCATATAGCCAGACACAAAATGGCGCCTATGCGCTGATTTTAAACGAAGTAGGCGGTGACAGAAAACTCCCTATTGTTATTGGCGCCTTTGAGGCACAATCCATAGCCATTGCTTTAGAAAAGGAAATTAAACCTCCACGACCCCTTACGCATGATTTATTCAAAAACTTTTCAGATCGTTTTGGGATTGTTGTAAAACAGGTGATTATTCACAAATTGGTCGATGGAGTATTTTATTCGAGCATTATTTGTGAGCGCGATTCCCTTGAAGAAATTATTGATGCTCGAACCAGTGATGCTATTGCATTAGCGCTGCGTTTTAATGCGCCCATCTTTACGTACAAAGGCATTTTGGACAAAGCTGGAATCTATTTAAAAACTTCTCCAAAGCGAAAAGACCAAGAAATCTCTAAGGAAGAAGAAGCTGTAATTGAAGAACTTATTAGTGGAAATGACAAAGAATCTGTAGTAGCTAAAATAACCGAAGACTATTCAAAATACTCCTTAAAGGAACTTCATGAAATGCTTGACCAAACTGTTGCTAATGAAGATTATGAAAAGGCTGCAAGTCTTCGCGATGAAGTTTCGAAGCGAGAATAACAAAACTGTTTGGCAAATTCTATCCATATGAAAAGATTTTTACTTGTTTTAATTACACTTTTTTTCTTCGGAAGTAGTTACGGACAGCAAGCCGAAAAAACATGGAGTTTTTCTTCAATTGAAAACGCTTCAAAAGATTCACTCTTTGACATAAACCCAGAAACAGATGTATTCACATTAGCTGATGGCCACTTTGAATATAGTCTTGCGGCCAAAGATAATCTGAAAGCTTCCGGTGATTATATTTTACAAAATAACTTATTAGTGCTCTTTTATAATAGTCCGAAAGACACCATTAGAAGATACCGCATCAATCAACTCACAGATAGTACGATGGTTATTTCTGAAAACGCCCTCAGCTATGCATTCGTGACTCCTAAAGAGCCTGGAACTATTGCTGTTGCAGCTGTCGAAGACACTTCAGAAGTAAACGGCATTATCCCATCACAGGGGTTCTCTTTCAATAGTCTTTGGCGCGGTGTGCTGGGTATGTTCACCTTATTATTGATCGCATTCCTTTTTAGTTCCAATAGAAAAGCAATTAGTTGGCGTACTGTTGGAATTGGTTTGGCGTTTCAACTTATAATTGCGATTGGGGTTTTAAAAGTTCCATTCATTCAAAATATTTTCGGCTTTATTGGTGAAATATTCGTTAAAATTCTCGAGTTTACCCAATCAGGAAGTGAGTTTTTATTCCAGGGATTGGTAGAAGACATGGATACTTTCGGCTTTATTTTTGCCTTTCAAGTCCTTCCAACCATTATCTTCTTTTCGGCTTTGACTTCCGTTTTATTTTACCTCGGAATTATTCAGAAATTAGTAAAGGCCTTTGGCTGGCTGCTTTCAAAGTTGTTAAAGATTTCTGGAGCAGAGAGCTTAAGTGTGGCAGGAAATATTTTCTTAGGACAAACAGAAGCTCCCTTACTCATCAAAGCATATTTGGAGAAAATGAACAAGAGTGAGATGCTCTTGGTTATGATTGGAGGGATGGCAACCGTTGCTGGAGCTGTACTAGCCGCCTACATTGGCTTCCTAGGCGGAGATGACCCTGTCTTACGACTCGTCTTTGCAAAGCATTTATTAGCAGCCTCCGTAATGGCGGCTCCTGGAGCAATTGTCATTTCAAAAATGCTTTACCCACAAACCGAAAAAATAAACACAGACGTACGTGTTTCTTCAGAAAAAATAGGTTCTAATCTGTTGGATGCTATTGCTAATGGGACAACTGAAGGACTAAAACTGGCCGTTAATGTTGGTGCCATGTTACTAGTTTTTGTCGCATTCATCGCCATGATTAACGGTGGATTAGGCGCCCTTGCCTCCTTTGATGGCTTCACCATAACATGGCTTGACTTGAATTGGCATTTTACTTCATTGAACGAAGTCATAGCAGCTAAAACCTCCTATAATGGCTTATCCTTAGAGTTTATACTTGGAACCGTTTTCGCACCACTCATGTGGTTAATTGGCGTTGCAGAAGAAGATATGATGCTTATGGGCCAATTATTAGGTATAAAATTGGCGGCAAGTGAGTTTGTGGGATACATCCAGCTAGCAGATTTAAAAGACGTAACAAGTGCTTCTCATCTACGATATGAAAAGTCGATTATCATGGCAACCTATATGTTATGTGGCTTTGCTAATTTTGCTTCTATCGGAATTCAAATTGGCGGCATTGGGTCATTGGCTCCTGGACAACGCAAAACATTATCTAAATTTGGCATGAAGGCGCTCCTAGGGGGTTCTATTGCTTCGCTGATTTCAGCAACTATTGCTGGAATGATATTAGGATAAAAGTTAATAACTTATAATAAAAGCAGCCTTTTTTGGTTAACTAACTAGCTCGTCTTTTTCTAAATTTACGCACTTAATATTTTCGACGATGAAGCAGTATCACGATCTCATAAAACATATTGTAAAGGAAGGAACCGAAAAGCACGACCGCACAGGTACAGGCACTAAAAGTGTCTTTGGATACCAAATGCGTTTTGACCTCAGCAAAGGTTTTCCAATGGTTACAACCAAAAAATTACATTTAAAATCTATTATTTATGAGCTTTTGTGGTTTCTAAATGGTGATACTAACATTTCATATCTGCAAGAAAATGGTGTTCGTATCTGGAACGAATGGGCAGATGAAGATGGTAATTTAGGTCCCGTTTATGGTCATCAATGGCGTAACTGGAATTCCGAAGAAATTGACCAAATTACAGATGTCATAACCACCTTAAAAAACAACCCCGATAGTAGACGTATGTTAGTGAGCGCATGGAATCCAAGCGTAATGCCAGACACATCTAAACCTTTTGCTGAAAATGTTGCTAACGGAAAGGCGGCTCTTCCACCCTGCCATGCCTTTTTTCAATTTTACGTAGCTGACGGAAAATTATCCTGCCAATTGTACCAGAGAAGTGCAGACGTTTTCTTAGGCGTTCCTTTTAATATTGCCTCTTATGCCCTATTCACCATGATGATGGCACAAGTTTGTGGTTACGAAGCTGGAGATTTCATCCATACCTTTGGAGATGCACATATTTACAACAACCACATGGAACAAATTGAGCTCCAATTGTCTCGTGAAATTCGCACTTTGCCCAAAATGTTGCTAAATCAAGAAAGAAAAGATATATTTGGCTTCAATTTTGACGACTTTACCCTAATCGACTATAATCCGCATCCGCACATTAAAGGTGCAGTTGCTATTTAACCCAAACACACTCCATGAAACAACTTGTTTTTATACTTAGCCTCTTTATTAGTACAACCAGCCTCTTCGCTCAAGAAGAATGGGGTAATATGAATAAAAACACTCTTAGTCTTACAGAAATTGGCCCTATCTGGCCAGGCTGCGAAAAAGGTAGTGCTTCGGTTCGAAGTAAATGCTTCAACCAAAGATTATCAAAACACATCTCTAAGAATTTTAAATACCCTGCGAGTGCATACAAAAACAATGAGCAAGGAAAAGTAATTGTAGAATTTATGATTAGCGAACAAGGACTTGTTGATGTTAAAAAAGTAAGTGGCGGATCCGCTGCACTTCAAGCAGAAGCAAAACGAAATATTATGGCAATCCCAAAAATGGCCAAGCCAGGTATGTTGGCTGGAAAGCCTCAAGCAATAAAATTTATTGTTCCTTTTAACTTCAAAACGGGGAAGTAAAATCAGCATATTTAAAATAAAAAACCCTTCCAAATGGAAGGGTTTTTTATTTTTGATGTATTCCCTCTATTTATTCTTTCACTAGGTACTTAATGATTTCACCTTGTTCCGCAGTGATCTTAACAATATAGGTAGCGCTTTGAATCGAGGATAGGTCAATTTGCTGATCTCTGGCCATTGCATCCATAGCCTCTATCAGGATGATTCTACCCTGCATATCATAAACAACAATCTTCGTTAAATCAACCCCATTCGGATTATTAATATTTAATAATCCCAATACTGGATTTGGATATAGCACTAAACTAGATAAATCTACTGTTTCAAGCCCAAGAGCGTCATCTACTGTTAGAACAAATTCACAGCTCCCAATTTGCCCAAAATCATCGGTCGCAGTAAGTTCAATTGTATACACTCCAAAACCTAATACCGTTCCTGGCGCTGGATCTTGTGAGAAGATAGTTATAGGATCTACACAGTTATCAGTTGCGGTGGCTTCGCCCGTTGCAAAATAATCTGGAAGGACATATTGTCCAACTGCACCCACCGACTGATCTGCTGGACATATAACTACAGGACCGATGGTATCAACCACAGTAATTATGGCGGTACACGTAGCAGTATCTCCATTTCCATTAGTCACAGTCAAGGTCACCGTGACAGGCGTTCCAATATCTGTACAATCAAATGAATCAATGTCAATAGACAATCCATTCACGCAACCATCACCCGAAGACCCTCCGTTTATTTGTTGCGGTGTTATGGTAGCTGTTCCGTCTTGTTGCAATGGAAGTGTAAGGTTTTGGCAAACTGCTATTGGCACGGCATTTTCCTCTTCAACAGTCACAACTGCAATACAGGTTCCAATATTTCCATGTATATCTGACACGCTCAATGTAACATCATTTGGCCCTACATTTGAGCAATCAAAGGTATTCATATCGATTGCTAACGAGCTAATTCCGCAGGCATCAGTACTTCCACCGGCAACATCGGACGGCATAATTGTCGCCATCCCGTTCGAATCTAGTTGGATTGTAATATCTTGACATATAACATCTGGCGCTACATTATCTTCAACAGTTACCACAGCACTACAACTTGATGAATTTCCATTTGAGTCGGTTAACATAAGACTCACTGTAACAGGTGTGCCTACATCGACACAGTCAAAGGTGTCTATATCTAACAAGCTTGTTATAGCTCCGCAGTTGTCTGTACTACCTCCATCTACATCTGAAGGAGCTATTGTAGCCATTCCATTAGCGTCTAATTGCACTGTAATATCTTGACATATCGCTGTTGGAGGCAGCATATCTTCAACAGTAACAATAGCAGTACATGTATTTGTATTTCCGTTTACATCAGTAACTGTCAACATAACCGTATTCGAGCCAACATTGG
>JBLHGH010000124.1:0-6366 GCA_047615425.1 Candidatus Latescibacterota bacterium | reverse complement strand
TGACAATGGCAACGTTGTTTACTGTGAAAATACCAGAGCTATCTAATAAGCCTGTTCGCAGGGCTTTCACTAGAAAATAAATAGAGAAGTAATTTGGCACCCCTAAGCAAATACCAGCCACTATATTTTTTAGTTGTAGTTTGATCTTGCCTCTAATGACCATTATCAAGACAATAAGTATTCCTATAAGTCCTGCGGAAGCGAATATGGTCGCGGAGAAAATGGGCACGTCATTTTTAGCGACGAAGGCTTCTTCTAAATACTTTAAGCTGGTGTCAATAATTCCGCTTCCTAAGAAAACCAATACGGGTAAATATAAACTCCGTCTATTTATCTTTAGCCCAGCCTCGGATTTGACAGAGACCAAATAAACGGCAAGTAAGGCGAGTATGATTCCTACTATTTTTAGAAATGAAAGCGACTCATTGTAATATAGGAGTCCAAATAGAATCGGGACAACAACGCTCATTTTGGTTGCAACTGAAACTACTGAGAGCCCGCTTTTTTGTGTCGTGGAGGCCATCAAATTGAATACAATGATAAACAACGCGCCAAGCGCTATAGTGTGATAAAACCAATCGTACTCCGGGATTTCACTAAAATTTATGCTTCCATCAAACGCAATTAATCCGCTTGTGCATGCCACCATATAATTCACTACTATCGCCTGAAACGTGTTAATCTTGAAACGATTAAAAAGCTTGAATACCACAAAAATAAAGGTGGAGGCTAGAATGCTAAGAAGTAGATAAATCAAGAGTGTTTTCTTTTATAATGGGTTATAATGTCGGTTTTCATGTTTTTTGTTGATGTAACTTCTCCATCTATTTTAGGAGCGTACAGGCCGCTTTCAAATTTTAGAGGACCCGTATATACTATTGCTTCATCCCAGAGTTCTGCAGCTAGAAATGTTTGAAGCGTATGCGTTCCTCCTTCTACAATTAGTGATTGAATTTTATAGCGATATAATATGGCACAAACTTGAGTGGCAATTTCTTTGTTGAAATCAACACGCTCATAGATTCGGTTTTTATCATTTTCTTTATCCTTTTCGGTGAGTATTAGCGTAGGAGCTTCGCCAGAAAATATATTTGCTTCTTTTTGGATTTTAAGGGTTCTGTCTAGCAGCACGCGTAATGGTGACAGCCCATTCCAATCACGAGTGGTTAACGTTGGATTGTCATCCATAACTGTTTTAGTTCCCACCAGAATGGCCTGCTCTGTTGCGCGAAGTTTATGTGCATGTTGTCTTGAATAGCGATTCGAGATCCATACTGGTTCTTCTTTTGTCTTATTGCTTGGCGCAATAAAACCATCTTGTGTCTGTGCCCATTTTAAAAAGATGTAGGGTCGGTTTTTTTGCTGAAATGTAAAAAAGCGTTTGTTTAATTCCTGGCAGGCAGCTTCTTCAATTCCGACCACAACTTCACAGCCGGCAGCTAATAATTTTTGAATACCCTTACCGGCAACCTTTGGATTTGGATCTTTACAACCAATAACTACTTTCTTAATTCCTTTTGATATTATTAAATCGGCGCAAGGTGGTGTTTTTCCGAAATGGCTGCAAGGTTCCAGGCTGACATAAACCGTTGCGTCTTTTAGCATGGATACATCGTTAACGGCATTAATTGCTACGACCTCTGCATGTGGCCCGCCTGCTTGGTAATGCCAGCCTTCGCCAAGAATAATATCATTATAAACAACAACGCTTCCAACCAAGGGATTTGGGTAGGTGGTGCCTAAGCCATTCTTGGCCAATTGGATGCAACGTTTAATATATGTGCTATGACTTTGTGAGATGTTGTGCTTATTTTAATGGTTATCTTTACGGTGCATACGGATTAAACCCATGCCTTTCAGAAACCGTAAATTTACAAGGAAAAAGTTAGATGAACGAACCTATTATCCGCCCTATTGAAAAAAGCGACAATCTGTTTGTCAAGTCGGTTGTACAATCTGTATTCATTGAGCTGGATGCACCAAAAATTGGAACGGCTTATGAAGACCCTTCCTTGGATTGTATGTTTGAAACTTATAAGAAGAATAGAACTGCGTATTTTGTTGTTGAAGAGGCCGGTAAAATTATTGGTTGTGCTGGCATTGCACCTTTAGATGATTATGATGGTAATATATGCGAATTACAGAAAATGTATTTTCTGCCAGAGGCTCGCGGTAGAGGTTTAGGGGCTGCTATGATGGAGCTTTGCTTGACAACGGCGGTTGCGTATAACTACGACCAATGTTACCTTGAAACTTTTGGTTTTATGAAAGCTGCTCAAAAGCTATACCAGCGCGTTGGTTTTAGATACCTGGAAAAGTCATTGGGGAATACGGGGCATTATTCCTGCCCAGTTCACATGCTAAAAGATCTCTAAAGCATGACGATAAAAACTATAAAAGAGAAATTCACACTAGATTTACAGGGTTTGTATCCTTCGGAAGAAATACAATCCTTCTTCATGATGCTATCTGAGTCTTTCCTGAATTACTCGCGTATAGACATCTTTTTAAAGCAAGCCGAAGTGCTTTCAGAAGAAACAACTAATAAGTATTTTGACGCTCTAAAAAGACTTCAAAATCAAGAGCCCGTTCAATACATAATAGGATCAACCGAGTTCTTCGGGTTGCGGTTCAACGTAAATTCAGCAACACTAATACCAAGACCAGAAACTGAAGAGCTTGTAAGGTGGGTGTTGGAAAATGAACGCGGTGTAGAAATGGATGCTATTTTAGACATTGGAACAGGTTCTGGATGTATCGCTATTGCCCTAGCGAGTGAATTGCCAAATGCCGCGATTAGCGGGCTGGATATTTCTGAAGACGCAATCAGGGTCGCAAAGGAAAACGCAAAGCAAAATAATGTAGCGGTGCATTTTTCATATACTGATGTATTAATTGCAAATTCATTGCCAGGGGTGTTTTCTTGCATTGTTTCTAATCCACCCTATGTTAGGGATTCAGAAAAAGATCAAATGGCATCAAATGTGTTGGAGAATGAGCCTGCCTCCGCACTTTATGTTTCAAACGAGGATCCCTTGCTTTTTTACCGAAAAATAGCCCAATTGGCAAAGAATCATTTAGTAGAAGGAGGTCAAATTTTCTTCGAAATTAATGAGTATCTTGGTAAGGAGATGATCGCCTTGCTGCGTTCGGAAGGCTACCATGAAATCCAAATAAGAAAAGATATGTTTGGCAAAGATCGCATGCTGCGATGTGTTTTTAAAAGAATTGATTGATTTAATAGCTGTAAAATGAATGAACTAAATAAAATATGTGTTTTCTGTGGAAGTAGTGATGGGAATGATCCTCAAATTACAGAAGCAGCTATCGCTCTTGGTCATAACTTCGTAGAAAATAATATCACTTTGGTGTATGGTGCTGCTAAGATTGGCGTTATGGGTACGATAGCGCAAGCTGTGTTGCAAGGTCATGGGAAGGTTATTGGGATTATTCCGGAGTTTTTAAAGAAGAAAGAGGTAGTCCATCTTGGACTCACGCAGCTAATTACTACCGCGAATATGCACGAGCGAAAATTGCAAATGCAGGAAATGAGTGATGGTTTTATAGCACTTCCAGGTGGTTTTGGCACATTAGAAGAGTTATTCGAAATTGGCACGTGGCTGCAGCTAGGGTTGCATGCAAAACCCATGGGCTTGCTCAATGTGAACGGCTTTTATGACGATCTGCTTAACATGCTAGAAACCATGGTGAAACGTGGCTTCCTTTCTATGGATAACTACGAATTATTGCTGGTGGATACCAGTATAGACGGGCTGCTTGAAAAAATGCGTGCGTTTAAAACTCCGCAACTTCCTAAGTGGCTCAGCCCAGAACGGACTTAGCGTTCAGTTTATTGGTTCTTTCGATGCTTTTTGTATAAATTTTATACGTTTTGTTTCTGATGGTTTAGCAGTAACAAGACGCTTTATTAAAGAGTAATTTACGTTTAGGTTTGTAATTTGAAATTATTTCAGAATGAAAAGGCTCCCAGAAATGGGAGCCTTTTTTTGTTGATATTCTTTGATAAGTGATGAATTCAGAACGGATACAATTTTTATCTTTGTTTTATGAATATTGAACAGCAGATCAATCAACTTAGGAAAGAACTTCGAGAGGATAACTATAATTATTATACGCTCGATAATTCAACGATTTCGGATTATGATTTTGATATCAAACTGAAAGAGCTTCAAACCCTTGAAGAGGCGAATCCGCAGTTTTATGATGCTAATTCCCCGACTTTACGCGTAGGGGGGGAGGTGACCAAAAACTTCGAAACTATGGCGCATACCTATAGAATGTACTCTTTGGATAATTCATATTCAAAAGAAGAATTGGAAGATTGGGAGAAACGGATCAAGAAACTGGTTGATGGGGCTGTGTCATATACCTGCGAATTAAAATATGATGGAGCATCCATGAGTCTAACGTATGAGAATGGAAAGCTCATCAAAGCTGCGACAAGAGGTGATGGCTTTCAAGGTGATAATGTCACCACAAATGTAAAAACGATTAAAACCGTGCCGCTTCAGTTGCAGGGGGACTATCCGTCCCTTTTCGAAATACGTGGAGAAATAGTATTGCCATTCGATGGTTTCAATAAGATGAACGAAGAACGTATTGCAGCGGGCGAGGAGCCTTATAGGAATCCGCGTAATACTGCCTCCGGAAGTTTAAAGTTACAAGACAGCGCTGAGGTTGCCAAGCGTCCATTGGCCTGTTTATTGTACAGTATTAAGGGAGAACGCTTGGGTATTAAGACTCAGTTTGAAAACCTAAAAAAAGCAAGGGATTGGGGATTTAAAGTGCCCGAAGCTGCGAAACTGGTACATAGTATTGAAGAGGTGTTCGAATTCATTAATTATTGGGATGTGCATCGTCATGGCCTGCCTTACGAAACAGATGGCGTAGTGGTAAAGGTGAACGACCTTCAGCAGCAAGAAGAATTGGGTTATACCGCCAAGGCGCCGCGTTGGGCGATGGCGTATAAATTTAAGGCGGAACAGGTTTCAACCATATTGGAAGAAATCACCTATCAAGTAGGTAGAACAGGTGCTATTACTCCTGTAGCTAATTTGCAGCCCGTTGAGTTGGCTGGAACCATTGTAAAAAGGGCGTCCTTACATAATGCAGATCAAATTGCAAAATTGGATGTTCGCTTAGGCGACTCGGTTTATGTTGAAAAAGGCGGTGAAATTATCCCGAAAATCATGGGTGTTGATTTGTCTGTAAGGACAGCCAATGCTACCATGACTAATTACATCACACAATGCCCTGAATGCCACACCGAATTAGAACGAAAAGAAGGAGATGCTAAACATTATTGCCCGAATGTGGATGGTTGTCCGCCGCAAATTGTGGGTAGGATTCAGCATTATATTTCTAGGAAAGCAATGGACATTGAAGGCTTGGGTGGTGAAACCGTTGCTTTATTGGTGGAGAATGAGCTCATCATGACTTACGCCGATTTATACGAATTAACTATTGAACAGCTACTGCCATTAGAGCGTATGGCTCAAAAAAGTGCTGAGAATTTGGTAGTTGGAGTGGAAGCTTCGAAGCAAATACCTTTTGAGCGTGTGCTGTTCGGCTTGGGAATTCGGTATGTAGGTGAGACCGTGGCAAAGAAATTAGCCAAGCACTATAAAAGTATTGACGCTATAGCCGTGGCTTCCTTAGAGAGTTTGATAGCGGTTGACGAAATTGGTGATCGGATTGCCGAAAGTGTGCTCAGTTTTTTTGCTTCCGAAGAAAATAAGGAAACTATTGAGCGTTTGCGGGTATTTGGAATTCAATTAGAAATCTCCGCGGATAAACTTGCGAATCAGACGGATACCTTAGCCGGTAATATCTTTGTGGTTTCTGGGGTGTTTACGAAGGTGACGAGAACAGAATTGAAGAAGCTAATCGAAGATAACGGCGGCACCATTTCTGGGTCCATTTCTGCTAAAACAAATTATGTGGTTGCTGGGGATAATATGGGGCCTAGTAAACGTACTAAAGCTACAGAATTAGGCGTTTCTATTATAACGGAAGATGATTTTTTAGAAATGCTATCCTAGCGCTAAAAAGATACCGTCATAAAGCGTATTTTTGCAAGGTTAGTTTACTACTGCGATGTTTGAAAAAATAAAAAGAAAGTCCTTGCTAAAGATTATTGAAAGGAACTTGAGCATGCGAGATTTGTCTAAACTAAACGCTCCGTTAAAGACACTGGGGTTTATGGTAGACGAAAGCGTGTCCAAGGACTTTGACGTACTGCTTGATTTTTACAAAGATTTGCATATTGTGCCTAAGGATGTCAAGGTTTTTTCCTTTATTGAAGTAAAACGAAAGTTGCCATCCATCCGTCAAAACCAAGTGCAG
>JBLHGH010000123.1:0-6421 GCA_047615425.1 Candidatus Latescibacterota bacterium | reverse complement strand
GAAAAAGAATGTATGAAAAGAAAATGGAGGAGTTATATAACAAGCACGAAGGCGATACCGAAGCTGCTGTGTTTTATGCCTTAGCCATTCTTGCTGCAGCAGATCCAGATGATAAAAGCTATGCCAACCAGAAAAAATCTGGTAAAATCCTAGAAGATCTTTTCGTTGAAAAACCGAATCATCCGGGCATTGCACATTATATAATTCATAATTATGATTATCCAGAACTTGCTGAAAAAGCGTTGTCTACTGCAAGGCGATATTCGGGAATAGCACCAGCTTCTGCACACGCACAACATATGCCCTCCCATGTTTTTACACGTTTAGGGTTATGGGATGAATCTATTAGCTCTAATATTAATTCGGCATCTTCTGCTAACTGTTATAGTGAAAAGATTAACCCTGATGCTACTTGGGGTGCAGAAATTCATGCTGTAGATTATTTAGTATATGCTTATTTGCAAAATGGAAACAACCAAAAAGCAAACGAATATCTGCAAGAAACTCAAGCTATATCGGCTGTTTTTCCTAAACAGCATTTTGCAGCAACCTATGCTTTAAGTGCGATACCGGTGAGAATAGCATTAGAAAACAAACAATGGGAAAATGCAGCAAACCTTGAACTGCCTTCAATAGATTTTACGTGGGAGACATTGCATTGGGAAACTGCTATTTTGCATTTTGGTAAGGCTTTAGGATATTCACATATTGGTAACATTAAAGCTGCTGAAAAAGAAATGCAAACATTAGAAACGCTACATCTAAATCTTTTAGGTGCCAATGA
Organism: Candidatus Latescibacterota bacterium; assembly: GCA_047615425.1. Classification (GTDB taxonomy): domain Bacteria; phylum Bacteroidota; class Bacteroidia; order Flavobacteriales; family Flavobacteriaceae; genus Patiriisocius. The sequence continues at coordinate 5,637 of JBLHGH010000123.1, read as the reverse complement.
AGCATACAAAGCGAAGCAAGTAAATGTGCAAGTTCATGCGGCAAAAGCTTGGGTTGAATTGGCAAAAGGAAACAATGAAGAAGCCCTTGCATTTATGAAAAAAGCTGCGAATTTAGAAAGCCTTACAACGAAACACCCTGTTACACCTGGCGAAGTTTTACCCGCAGATGAACTTTTGGGCGATATGCTTTTGGCTTTAAATAAACCTGCGGCAGCTTTAGAGGCGTATGAGGTAAATCTAATAGGCCATCCTAACCGATTTAATGGCGTTTATGGAGCCGCTATTGCTGCCAAGGAGTCTGGTAATCAAGAAAAGGCTTTAAGCTATTTTAAAACACTTTTAGAGCTAACGGGGAATTCAAATAGCGATAGGGTAGAATTAGAAGAGGCTAAAAAGTATGTTGAAAATACTATAATTTAACATGAAGGGTAGGCTGCTAAAATTATCGTTGCTATGTCTTTTGATTAGCGGCACTATAGCTTGCAATCAAGTATCCAAAAAAGAGTTACCAATTTACAATCCGTCAGATTTTAACGCTGAGTTAGTGGATAAATCGCTGCGAAATTCTACAAAATATCATACAGTAGCGGATTTTGAGCTGGTAAATCAAAACGGGATAACAATAACTCAAGAAGACTATAAGGATAAAATATATGTTGCAGATTTCTTTTTCACAAGATGCCCGAGCATATGTCCAATCATGACCAATAATATCGGAAAACTTCAACAAGAGTTTTTAACCAATAACGAAGTTAAATTTTTATCACTATCTGTGACGCCAGAAATTGACAGTGTTGCTGTATTAAGACAATATGCAACAGATAAGGGTGTTATAGACGCCAAATGGAATATTACAACGGGAAATAAAAAGCATATTTACGAATTGGCAAGAAAAAGTTACTTCGCAGTGGTGGAGCAAGGAGATGGAGGACTACAAGATTTTATTCATACCCCTAACTTTATCTTAGTTGATAAGAAAAAACAAATACGAGGAATTTACGACGGAACTGATGATGACGAAATACTCCAACTTATGGACGCTATTAAAACGTTGAGCAGCATTAAAAAACCGCACGATAAAGAATAAAATACCATAAATCAAATTCGTCAAATAAGATTTATGGTACTACATTTAACATGAATAACCTGCTGCTCATATACTAGACCTTGTGGGTAATTTCAGAAATTTGCATAAATTACCAAGATTTGGTATATTTGAGAAAACACAGTGCTAAAATGGGAAAAAACACATCAATTTCACTTGGAAATCATTTTGAAGAATTTATAAGTGATGAAGTCAAATCAGGAAAATATAGCTCCGTTAGCGAAGTAATTCGATCTGCACTTAGGTTATTAGAAAATGAAGAAAAAAAGGAAAGAGAGCTCATTAAAGCTCTTGAACTAGGAGAAGAAAGCGGATTTGCTGAAAACTTTAATCCAAAAGAGTTTTTGAAAGAGTTACATCATAAACATTTATGATTAAAAACGAATATCGAATAAGTGAACAGGCGATTATCGATTTAAATGATATTTGGATTTACACTCTAAGAAAATGGTCTAAAGAACAGGCGGATAGATATTATAATCTAATTATCGAAGATATTGAATTCGTTTCTGTGAACTTTATGTCTGGAAAATCAGTTGAACAAACTCGAAAAAATTATCGCGTTTCCAAAATTAAATCACATCTTATCTTTTATAGAAAAGTTGATAATGACTTAATAGAAATTGTCAGAATTCTTCACCAAAGAATGGATTTAAAGAGACATCTGAACTAAAAACTACACGCAACAAGGTATAACAGCCCATGGCTAGATTTGGCGAAATAGGAGTGCAGTCGATATAAAAAACTATATTTAAACTAACAAAATTCGTTAATAGATTGATTTCTAAATTACATATGAAACATCTTTAAAACAGATGCTACTTATTACTAACCGATGTCTATATTGACAATTGAGTTGGTTAATATTACAGTTGGGTTTGATTTATTCTGACAGCTTAAAATGCTATTGCATATTTGCTTCAGAAAAAAATAATCAATCAGAAAATGAAATTCTCGAAACCAACATTTCCTATCAAAGCAGTCTTATTACTACTTGTTGCCCTTATGCCATTTGCAATGATGGCACAATCCACAGTAAACGGAACCGTTACCGAAAAGAATGGCACACCTATTTTTGGAGCAAATGTCTACTTAGACGGCACCTATAACGGGGCTACAACCAATGAGCAAGGTGTATTTTCATTTCAAACTTCGGAAACAGGCGTGCAAACGCTGACGGTGTCTTATGTCTCTTTCGAAACCTTTATGATGGCTGCAGCTATAACCCAGATGAAAGACCTTCGTATTCGTTTACGTGATGATGTAAATTCACTGGACACAGTGGTTATTTCCGCAGGTACATTTGAAGCAGGCGACAATAGTAAAGTATCCGTATTAAAACCCTTGGATGTGGTAACAACAGCAAGTGCGTTGGGCGATTTTGTAGGCGCCTTGCAAACCTTGCCGGGGACAACAACCGTTGCTGAAGATGGCCGACTCTTTGTGCGCGGTGGTGATGCTAGCGAAACGCAGATTTTTATTGATGGTATTAGAGTGTTTACGCCCTATACACCAACAACCAATAATACACCCACCCGTGGAAGATACAGTCCGTTTTTGTTTGATGGAATCACTTTTTCAACTGGAGGATATAGCGCAGAATATGGACAAGCCTTATCGTCTGTATTATTACTAAGTAGCATAGACGAACCCGATCAAGACAAGACAAATATTGGTATTATGAGTGTTGGTGGCTCCTTGGGGAATACGAAGAAATGGGAGAAGCGTTCTGTAAGTGTGAATGCTTCCTATATAAATTTAGCGCCTTATACCGCCTTGTTTCCGGATCTAAATGATTGGAAGAAACCTTTTGAGGTGCTCTCTGGAGAAAGTGTTTTTAGACAACAGTTTAATTCGGGTTTACTTAAGGTTTACGGGGCATTTGACACTACTAATTTCGAATTAACCCAAGAAGATATCAACTTCCCAGACGGACTTTATTTTAAATTAAAAAACAATAATCTTTACACCAATATTAGCTATGATGGAGACTTGGCAGCAACCTGGAAGCTATTTGGTGGGGCTAGCTATTCCTATGCAAAAACGGATCTAGGTATTATCACAAATAATATAGCAAATACAGAGCACGCTGCGCATCTAAAGCTGAAACTCAAAAAGCGTTTTAGCAACCGTGTGAAGCTTAGTTTTGGAGTAGAACAGTTCTTCACTAATTTTAGCGAAGATTTTGATGGTGATACCTTCACAGGAACCTATGGATTTGACAATAACATTACAGCGCTATTCGCGGAAAACGATTTAATATTTTCTAGAAAATTTGCCATAAAACTAGGTCTAAGGGCTGAGTACAGTGAATTGTTTGATGAGGTTACCATTTCGCCACGAGTTTCAGTTGCTTATAAAACAGGGAAGAAGAGTCAGTTGTCATTAGCCTATGGCGATTTTTACCAGCAACCGAATAGTGATGTATTGAAGTTTGAATTGGATCTTTCATCACGGAAAACACAGCATTATATAGTAAACTATCAATATGCCGCAAATAACAGAATTTTTCGTGTTGAAGCCTATCGGAAAGAATACAGTAGCCTGATTACCTATGCTACAGATACGAACGGCTTGAACAGCAATTTCACCAATGATGGTGGTGGTTTTGCGCAGGGAATTGATTTCTTCTGGCGGGATAATCAGCGTATTAAGAATGTAGATTATTGGTTGAGCTATTCATTTTTAGATAGTGAACGCAAGTACCTAAATTATCCAACCACTGCAACACCTTCGTTTGCCAATGCACATAACCTATCTGTTGTGGTAAAGTATTGGATTAACCATTGGAAAAGTCAGGTAGGGTTGAGTTACCAATATGGGAGTGGCCGGAGTTATACCAATCCCAATAAGCCTGGATTTCTTCAGGAAAAAACCCAGCGTTATAATGGTCTCAGTTTAAATTGGGCTTATTTAATTAGCCAGCAAAAGATTCTCTATTTCTCGGTGAATAACGCCTTGGGTTTTCAGAACATTAATGGTTATCAATATGCCAACACCCCTAATACAAACGGAAGCTTTGCGCGCAGGGCGATACGGCCAGCGGCAGACCAGTTCTTTTTTGTTGGGTTCTTTTGGACTATAAGCGAAGACGGAAGTGACAACCAGTTGGATACGTTGTAGGCGTTAATTGGTGCTAGGAGGGAAGGGTAACAAGGCAGAAAGTGCGGCGCTCGATGTTGTGTTAAAAACGGTATTGCATGCATCAAGTTTAAAAGCAGGTACGCTTTAGCGTTAATGTTAGCTACTACTACCACTGCATATTTTGATTTGCCAAATAAATAGACGTACTTTAAGTGCTGGCACTCCTCCGCCAAATTTTCGATTTTCTATTGAATTTCGAGTATCCATATGAATATTGTTTTGAGCCCAGGAACCCATCGAGGAAATCTAATTATTGGCATTTATTTTAAGTATAATTTTGAGTTGAAAGAGCGCGTTAAGCTGTTTCCAGAAACGCGATGGAGTCTTTCCAAGGGGTGCTTTTATGTGACCTATTCTGAAAAAACACTGGATGCATTGCAGCAATTTTTACGCTCGCATTTGTATCGTGTGAATGCCTCTGAGTTTACTTCTGAAGTGATAGAGCCGTTACCTCAGTCTACCAATGTACGTTTGTTGTTAGCGCGTATACCGCCCAAAACAGTTCGCATTTACGAAGCATATATTGCATTTTTACGTGGAAAGCGTTATAGTGAAAGCACGGTACGTGTTTATGGTAGATTTATAGAAGATTTTCTCCGCTTTCACGCAAGCAAAGCCCCTGAGCGTTTAAACGAAGATGATGTTAGGCTGTACGTTCAATGGGCTGTAAAGAACTTAAAATACTCTGTTAGCACACACAGACAGCTCATAAGTGGCATGAAGCACTTTGCTTATTTTTATCCTGCCTGCGTGATAGACATGGAAAAACTGTATCAGCCCATAAAAGATAAAAAGCTCCCGGTAGTTCTTAGCAAGGAAGAAGTTTTGAACCTATTACAAGTTACAAAAAACCTAAAGCACCGTGCTATACTGGCGCTTATATACTCTTGCGGGCTCCGTATTGGCGAGTTGGTTGATCTTGAGTTGTCAAATTTTGATTTTGACAGAATGCAGTTACATATAAAGAATGCAAAAGGCCGAAAGGACAGGATGGTTATTATGGCCGAAAGTTTTTTACCCTTGTTTAAGAATTACTTTATGACCTATCGCCCAAAGCATTTTTTTGTAGAGAGTCTAAATGGCGGTCGGTATAGCCAGAACTCGATTCGTTCTTTTTTAAAAAGAAGTTGTACTTTAGCAGGTATAACAAAGAAAGTTACTCCCCACTCATTACGGCATAGTTATGCCACACATTTATTAGAAAACGGAACTGATATTCGGTATATTCAGGTATTATTAGGACATAGTAGACCAGAGACCACAATGATTTACACCCATGTAGCTACGCGTGATTTAGCGGCTATTAGAAACCCATTGGATGCTGCTTTAGACAGTTTGGCCCAGCGGGATAACAACGATAAGAACCATCACTTATTGGGTACTAGCT
>JBLHGH010000122.1:0-6464 GCA_047615425.1 Candidatus Latescibacterota bacterium | reverse complement strand
AGGAGAGAACATCGTCCATGATGACGGTAAGTAATCCCTATGTAACGATGTTACGATGATTACAAAACGCTCAAACCACATCCCTATATTTACAACAATTGAGATTGCAAATGAGAACATAATACTCGTTCTAAGTTTTTTGAACCACATAAATTGTGGAGAAAACACATTACACGTCATCATTGACCAATATGCCCACCAATAGGGCCCCGTTGCTCTATTTAAGAATGCATATTGTTCGTATTCAACACCAGAATACCATGCAATAAATAACTCTGTAATATATGCAACACCAACTATAGAACCTGTAATCATGATTACAATATTCATTAGTTCGATATGTTGTACTGTTATATAATCTTCAAGACTACACACTTTTCTCATAATAATAAGAAGGGTGTTTACCATCGCAAAACCAGAGAATACTGCACCTGCCACAAAATATGGAGGAAAAATTGTTGTATGCCAACCAGGAATAACAGAGGTTGCGAAATCAAATGATACAATAGTATGTACAGAAAGTACTAAAGGTGTTGCTAATCCAGCAAGTACCAAAGACACTTCTTCAAAACGTTGCCAATCTTTAGCACGCCCTGACCATCCAAAACTTAATAATGCATATATTTTCTTCTGAAAAGGTCTAACTGCCCGATCACGTAACATAGCAAAATCAGGTAATAATCCGGTCCACCAAAATACTAATGACACTGATAAATACGTTGAAATCGCAAACACATCCCAAAGTAGAGGTGAATTAAAGTTTACCCAAAGAGAACCGAATTGATTCGGAATAGGCAATACCCAATATGCTAACCATGGACGACCCATATGAATAATTGGAAACAAACCTGCCTGGATTACTGAAAATATTGTCATTGCTTCCGCAGAACGGTTAATAGCCATTCTCCATTTTTGACGGAACAATAAAAGTACTGCAGAAATTAATGTTCCTGCGTGACCAATACCAACCCACCAAACAAAATTAGTAATATCCCAAGCCCAACCTACGGTCTTGTTCAATCCCCAGGTACCAATACCCGTTGATACTGTATAGATAATACACCCAATTCCCCAAAGGAATGCGACAAGTGCGATTGAAAAGACAATCCACCAAGCTTTGTTTGCTTTTCCTTCAACAGGTGCAGCCACATCAACCGATACATCGTGATATGATTTACCTCCTGTAACTAAGGGTCTTCTAATAGGTGCTTCGTAATGAGACGCCATAATCTATTATAATTGTTTCTTAATTAATTTCTATGCTTCTGTTATATTTCTCACTTTAGTATGATACTGAACATTAGGTTTAGTACCGACACTCTCTAACAAGTGATACATACGATCATCTTCTATAAGTTTTGCAACTTCACTCTCTTTATCATTAATGTCACCAAATTTAATTGAACCACCACTACATGCCTCAGAACAAGCTGTTTGGAATTCACCATCCTTGATAACTCTACCATCACGTTTTGCGTCAAGAATTGTTTTCTGTGTCATTTGAATACACATAGAACATTTTTCCATTACACCACGAGAACGAACTGTTACATCTGGGTTTAATACCATGCGTCCTAAATCATCATTCATGTGATAATCAAACTCATCATTCTTATTATACAAGAACCAGTTGAAACGACGTACTTTATAAGGACAATTATTTGCACAGTAACGCGTACCTACACAACGGTTATAAGCCATGTGATTTTGACCTTGACGACCATGTGACGATGCTGCAACAGGACAAACTGTTTCACAAGGTGCATGATTACAATGTTGACACATTACCGGTTGGAACGCGACTTGTGGATTATCGGCTGGATCTTCTAATTCTCCAAAACCAGATAATGACCCTTTGTCTCCCCAAAGTCCCGAAAATTCTTCTTTTTTCGTATCATCCTCAGCAAATGTATCTTCCGAAGAATAATATCTATCAATACGTAACCAGTGCATATCACGACTACGTCTAATTTCATCTTTACCAACAACTGGTACATTATTCTCTGCGTGACATGCAATAACACATGCTCCACATCCAGTACAAGAGTTTAAATCTATAGATAAGTTGAAGTGATGCCCAATTGAACGATCAAACTCATCCCATAAATCTACTTCTGGAGATGTCACTTTAACTTCCTCATGGTTTAAAGATACCGTAGGTATTCTATTCCATACGTTTCTATCTTTAGTATTAAAGATTTCTAAAGTTGTTTCTTTTATAATATCTCCACGACCCATTAACGTATTTTGCAACTGCACACATGCAAATTCGTGTATTCCTGCTGCTTTATTAATAGTTACGTTTTGACTTGTATTAAAATCTTGGTATAGCGGGTAAGCGTTAACACCAGTCATCATTTCGTCTTTTAATCCTGCTGTTCTTCCATAACCTAAAGACAATCCTATAGATTTTTTAGCTTGTCCTGGCTGAACAATTACAGGCACATTTTTTACAGTTACTCCATTTACAGTAACATCTGCATAGCTACCATCTAAAGCTCCTGTAGCCACATGGTTGTTTTCTAATCCTAATGCCTTCGCATCTGAAGCTGAAATCGTTAAATAGTTATCCCAAGATGTTCTTGTAATAGGATCTGGAAACTCTTGTAACCATGGGTTATTAGCATCTTGACCATCACCCATACCAACTTTAGTATATAATGACAACTCCATACCGTCTGACTTAGCAGAAGATGCTAAATTCCTTGCTGCGCTTCCTGCGTTGATTGCAGTTGCACCAGCAGTTCCATTTGAACCATCAGTTGTAGTAGTTGAAGATGATGTTGTTGTTACAAATTCATCTTTATCTTCATCTTTGATACCAACGCCTACAGCCACGTCATGAATAACACCTCCAAGGAATGTTCTATCTTTTTTATCTTGTAATTCAGTTGATGTTTCCGAAGTAGTTAGAGTTGATGCTCCATTTGGTGCACTAGAAAAAGTACCCGAAACGTAAACACCATCCTGCAATGCCTTATTAAAAGACCCGCCAGACCAACCTGATTTTATATATTCTCTATATGTTTGATCATTTCCTATCCACATTAACAACGCTTGTTGAAATTGACGTGTATCAAACAACGGACGAATAGTAGGTTGCATTAAACTGAAATGCCCTTTCTTCATTTCTACATCTCCCCAAGATTCCAAATAATGATGTGTAGCAGCAATATATTCAGCCTGTGTGGCTGTTTCATCAGCTTTCATTGAGAACGCTATAGATAATTCTGTTTTCGCAAGACCTTCAGCAAATTCTGAAGCGTTAGGCAATGTGTACATTGGATTAACACCACTCATTATGATTCCACCAACACGACCCGCTTTCATATCTGCTACTAATTTTGTAACCGCTGCGTTATTACCTTGTCTTGTTAAAATTGGCGTAGATGAATCAAAAGCTTTACTTCTAAGTTTTTCATTGATTGCTAATGCTACAGTTTGCGCATTGACATCTTGAATTCCTGTTACTAAAACACCGTTACTTCCTGCCTTATTTAATTCTGAAGCAGCATTTTGAACTGCTTTATTTATATGTTCTGGTAAATCTGTAGCTACAGAACCCCCTACCACTAAACTATATAATTTAGCTAATACTTGTTTCTGTTGACTTGGCGTTAAAGGCACACGCTTGTCTGCATTTGCACCAGATAACGACATATTTGATTCAAACTGAATGTGTCTAGACATTTTTCCATTCTTCGGAACACGTCCTTGCGCATAACCTGAATCAAAACCACCACCTTGCCAATCACCCAAGAAATCCGCACCAACTGAAACAATTGTCATTGCCTTAGAAAAATCGTAACTCGCTAATCCACGTGTTCCATAATTAGCCTCAAAAGCATCTAGTGCCGGAGACTCTGAAACCGCATCATAAACTACGTGACGTACGTTTCCAAACTTTGATTTGAATTCTGAAATCAAACTTGATGTTGAAGGACTAGCATAAGTTTGTGTCAATAACACAATCTCTTTACCAGAAGTTTTCAAATCTGCTAATTTCTGATTAGTTTCAGAATCAAAAGTAGACCACAAGATGTCTTGACCATCTTTCATAGCACTTTTAACTCTCATACTATCATATAGACCTAAAACAGAAGCATTAACTCTTGCGTTAGCACTATTATGTGTTTTTGCTAAGTCATTATTCTTAATCTGGATAGGACGTCCTTCTCGTGTTTTCACTAAAACACTAGCAAAATCAAAACCGTTAGCAATTGTCGTTGCGTAATAATTCGCAACACCAGGTATAATAGATTCTGGTTGAATAACGTAAGGGATTGATTTAATCACTGGTCCTTCACAGGCCGCAAGTGATGCTGCTGCGGTACTAAAACCAACATATTTTAAAAAGTCACGACGCGTAGTAGATGAAGACTCCAGCGCCTCCTTATCTCCTAAAAATTCATCAGTAGGAATATCACTTACAAATTCATTTTGTTTAAGCGTCTCAACAATAGAGCTATTATCTTTTAGCTCTTCAACACTTTTCCAGTATTTCTTGTTTGATGACATATTATATATTTGAATTACTTCTTATTGTTATTATTATTTTAAATCCCATTTCTGAGATTTCCATCTTCATGGAAATTACTAAATCAAAGATTTAGTAATGACACTTACCGCATTCTAATCCACCCATTTGAGCAGCCGTCAATTTATCAACACCATATTTCTTAGATAACTCATCGTGTATTTTTGTGTAGTACTCATTACCTTCAACGTTAACATTTGTTTCTCTGTGACAGTTAATACACCATCCCATCGTTAACGGTGAATGTTGATACATCACTTCCATCTCCTCTACAGGACCATGACATGTTTGGCAGTCTATACCTGCGACTGTAACATGCTGAGAGTGATTGAAATATGCGAAATCTGGTAGATTATGAATTCTAATCCATTTCACTGGCTCAGTTACACCTGTATACGATTGCTCAGCCTCATCCCATCCAACAGCTTTGTATAGTTTTTGAATTTCGGCATTATAATCAACACCGTATTCTTTAATTCCTTCTTGCTGGGTTGCCTCTGAAACCTGATAAATAGATTTGTGACAATTCATACATATATTCAATGATGGAATACCAGAGTGCTTACTGACTCTTGCAGAAGAGTGACAATACTTACAATCAATACCACTTTCACCTGCATGAATTCTGTGTGAGTAATGAATAGGCTGCACTGGCATGTAACCCTGATCATTTCCTATTTGTGACAAATACCCATAAACAAAGTATGCACTTGTTAATAAAAAGAAGATAACGGTTACTAAAACCAAGAATTGATTTTGAACAAACGCTTTCCAAATTGGAAGCCCTTTGTCCTTTTGTACTGCTTCAATGCCTTTTTCATCAGCGAAGCGGTTTAATGTTTTTCTAACAAGAACTAAAGCAATAGCCAATAACGCAAATAATATCGCTAAAGCTCCTAAAATAAGTTTACTTGAGGCTCCTCCTTCAGAAGAACCTTCCCCACCTCCTGTAACCTCTTCTAATGGAGGTTTTGGTGCAGCTGGCTCAGCAGTATAAGCCAAAACATCAGATATATCTTGATCAGATAATTGCGGGAACGCAGTCATTGCAGTCCCATTGTATTCCTTATAAATCTTGTTTGCGTAAGCATCACCAGATTTAATCATTCCTGCACTGTTACGAATCCATCTATTTATCCATTCACGATCTAAACCCTCTTCCTCATCCAAACGCGTCTGGACGTTACGCAACATTGGACCAGTCATCTTCCTATCTAAGGCATGACATGACGCACAGTTAGTATTAAATAATGTTTTTCCCTTAACCGCATCGCCTTCCTGAGCATGAAGTGACGCAGAAAATGTAAGTAAAATGACCAATCCTAAGTAAGGAATCTTTGAGGCTAAATGTCGGTAAATCACCTGTATCATATTGTTAGTTGAATTATCTTCTAAACTTTGGTACGGATTTTTCATTAATACTCTTGAAAAACCGTGAGTAAAATCTCATGCAAAAATAATACTAATAGTCCATTTTAGAAATGTTACAGAACTGTTAATTGATAATTTATAAGGATTCTAAATAATATTTCAGTGTCCAAATTAGTTAATACTTTCAAGTAATAAAACAACACTTAAAAAAAAACGTTTTCTTTGTAACTAATTTCAAATTATATGAAACCAAATATTTATAAAATAGCATCCTCATTGCTAGTCATTTTATCGCTTTCAAATCAACTAGCTGCGCAAGAAGGCGAAGTTACAATTGATCAAAATGGAGACATCACTACATTATTAGAATACAAAAAAGATGTTAAAACCGTTGATTTATATAAGATTCAATTAGATTTTGGTTCACGAACTGAAGCAGAATCACTGAAGCAAAAATTTAAAAGCACATTTGCACAATGGCCAGCAGAAATGGTTTATGAAACACCTAATTATAAAGTATGGATTGGTAATTTCAGTACACGTTTAGAGGCAGACA
>JBLHGH010000121.1:0-6470 GCA_047615425.1 Candidatus Latescibacterota bacterium | reverse complement strand
CTCAAATAATCCGCTGGTTATGATTATTGGTAAGCCAATGAAGATTCCAATCATTGAGCCATGTAAGGCACCGTGTTTGAATGTTCTAAAATTTCCGCCGTAGGCGTCCATAAAGGCAGCAATTTGGTTCATAATATCAGATCCTTCAACGCCAAATCCTTCTTCATTGTATAGCAATGAATAATAATGTGTTTGATGTACAACTAGCGTGTAAAGCATGAAAGCTATCAAAAAGCTTAACAACAAGGCAATACCAAAAATTTTGACTTTGTTGCCTGTTTTAATTTGTTCTTCTGTTACGCCGGCTGCCTTCATCCAGACATTACCAAATACCTTAGGATTGTAATAAATAAATCCGATTATCGAAGGGAGTATGGCCGCTAAGGCGACAAATAACATGTTTGGCATCATAATTTTTTCGGTTTAAGGTTTTCTAAATATAATCAAAAACCCTTAGAAGAGTTCGAAAAACAACCGTAGGCCAAATAGAATCATGACTACGCCAAACACCTGCAAAATACGTTTTAGCTTCGCTGGCTTAATGATCGGCTTCAATTTTGCTGCAAAAAAAACTTTTAGCAAATCGGCAATAAAAATCACAAAGAGCGTGATAATAAAGGATGTAATAACAGAGGATTCGTCACTAAACTTAGACTCATTTATTCCTAGGAATAGAATCCAAACGCCAATAACAAATGGATTGACAAAGTTTATTAAAAAGCCATTGATCATGTAAAACAATAATGAACCCTTGAATAATTTTTCGGAAATTTTCTGTTCCGAAGTAGGTTTAATCAAATACTTGATGCCCATAGCAATCAAAAGAATTCCTCCGGCTATGGCCAACCATTTTTGGTTTTCTTCACTTTCAAAAAAACGCCCCAGGCCTTTGATAACAAGCACCGCGTAAATAATATCTCCTATAATAATTCCAACCGCTACAGCAACTCCGGCCTTGGTGGAATGCGCTAAGGAGCTTTTAATCAAATAGAAAAATACAGGCCCTACGAATAGCAGCGTACTCAATCCTAAAAGTGCTCCAGTTAGTACTTCCACGTGAGAAAGGTTTAAATGATAAAGCGAAAATATGGTATGCGTTTGCTGTTTTATTCGCTCAGATTACGCAGCAAATTACAAAAATTAAAGAAACATAAAGTTTTGGCTTTTGTTTTTAATGTTCCATAACAACTTCGTTATATTTGTCAATGTGCATTTTTGCCTAATACCGAATTGCCTAGTTAAATAACTACATGAAAGAACTTCTTAAGAAATACGAAAATAAAGAGCCAGAAATAGTTTTCCATTGGAATGATCCAGAGACAGAAGCAGAAGGTTGGACCGTTATAAATTCACTTCGAGGCGGTGCCGCAGGAGGTGGAACCCGTATGCGCGTTGGTCTTGATAAGAATGAAGTGTTATCACTTGCTAAGACTATGGAAGTGAAATTTACTGTTTCGGGCCCTGCTATTGGTGGCGCTAAGTCAGGAATTAATTTTGATCCTTCAGATCCAAGAAAGCAAGGCGTTTTAGAGCGATGGTATAAGGCTGTTTCTCCTTTGTTGAAATCGTATTATGGTACGGGTGGTGATTTGAATGTAGATGAAATCCATGAAGTAATTCCAATTACGGAACAAAGTGGGGTATGGCATCCGCAAGAAGGTGTTTTCAACGGGCATTTTTCACCTACGGAAGCAGATAAGATTAATAGAATTGGACAATTACGTCAAGGTGTAATCAAGGTGTTAGAAAATACGCAGTATTCACCAGATGTTTCCAAAAAGTATACGGTAGCAGATATGATTACCGGTTACGGTGTTGCCGAAGCCGTGCGTCATTATTATGACATTTATGGTGGTGACGTACGCGGGAAACGTGCCATCGTTCAGGGGTTTGGGAATGTGGGGGCTGCTGCGGCATTTTATTTGGCTCAAATGGGAGCCAAGGTGGTTGGAATAATTGATCGTTCTGGCGGAATAATTAATAATGAAGGATTCTCCTTTGAGGAAATTCAACAGTTGTTCTTAAGAAAAAAAGGAAATACATTGTTAGCAGAAAATATGATTCCTTTTGCTGAGGTTAACGAAAAAATTTGGAAATTGGAATGTGAAGTTTTTGCTCCATGTGCAGCCTCTAGGTTGGTAACAAAAGAACAAATTTTAACTATGATTGATAGCGGTCTAGAGGTGATCAGTTGTGGTGCCAATGTGCCGTTTGCAGATAAAGAGATTTTCTTTGGTCCTATCATGGAATATACAGACGAACGTGTTTCGTTAATACCAGATTTTATTAGTAATTGTGGTATGGCACGAGTTTTTGCATATTTTATGGAACGTAAAGTACAGATGACCGATGAAGCTATTTTTAATGATACGTCAGACACCATTCGTGAAGCACTTCTGAATACATTCGAAAAGAATGACAGCAATAAAAACATGAGTAAAACTGCCTTCGAAATTGCATTAAAACAACTTATTTAAGAAACTAATAGCCTTCAGAATATGGAATCAATTATCATATTAATTTTTATCATTGGGTATCTTTCAATTACACTTGAACATCCATTAAAACTCGATAAAACGGTGCCTGCCTTGATTATGGCAGCTCTTATTTGGGCTGTGCTCGCCGTTGGTTTTCACGCAGGTTGGTTTGATGTTATTGATACGCATGAAGAAGTTTTTAGTTTCCTTAGTGGTGGAGAAGATGCAACACATGGTTTGGAAAATACCTTACTTCATCATCTCGGTAAGACCGCAGAAATTCTAATTTTCTTAATTGGTGCCATGACCATCGTTGAGATCATCGATTTGCATCGCGGTTTTGAAATTTTAAAGAGTGCCGTTCGCACCAAGAGTAAGCGCAGGTTATTATGGATCATTGGAATATTGGCATTTATCCTTTCAGCAATAATTGATAATCTTACGGCCACTATTGTATTGGTTACCTTACTTCGAAAATTAATTCACAAGAGAGAAGATAGGTTGTGGTTTGCAGCCATGGTTGTTATTGCGGCGAATGCTGGAGGTGCTTGGTCGCCCATTGGAGATGTTACTACAACCATGCTCTGGATTGCTAAAAAAGTTACAGCAATGGGATTAATTGAGTATGTTATTTTACCCTCTATTGCTTGTTTCATTGTTCCTTTTTTTGTGGCAAGTTATCTGCCTGTTTTCAGAGGGAATATTGAGGTTGATACCGCTGGGGGAGATGAAGAGGCAAAAAGACTGTTAAGTAGTAAAACGATGCTCTTCTTAGGGCTTGGGATGATAGTTTCGGTACCTATCTTCAAAACATTTACACACTTACCACCCTATGTAGGGATGATGTTTGCGCTTGGAATCGTTTGGCTTGTTTCAGAATATATTCATCCAGAAGAAGATTTCAGCAAAGAAAGAAGACACTTGTATTCTGCACACAAAGCGCTATCACGCATTGAAATTTCAAGTATCCTTTTCTTCCTTGGAATTCTTATGGCAGTTGCCGGATTAGAAAGCCTCGTTTATGGTGTTGCTGAAAATGGCGATCCTGTAGGAACACTTCGGTATTTAGCTGAGGTGCTTCAAGCGGCTATTCCAAATCAGGATATCGTGGTAATGCTCCTCGGTGTTTGTTCAGCAATTATTGACAATGTTCCGTTAGTTGCAGCGTCGATAGGTATGTATGATAGCCCTACAGATTCTGTACTATGGCACTTTATTGCATATTCTGCGGGTACAGGTGGAAGCATGTTAATCATTGGGTCTGCTGCTGGTGTGGCTGCTATGGGTATGGAAAGAATCGACTTTATCTGGTACCTGAAGAAAATAGCATGGCTAGCTTTCATTGGTTTTCTTGCCGGAGCAGGGGTCTTTTTACTATTTGCTAGAGTCATATTTGTACACTAGTCACAATTTATAGAATCGAAACCCGTTATTGACTAAAATACTATCCCTATGCTATACTTTGCTATGCAGGAGGTTGTGGATGATGCATCCCTATTAGAACCAGAAGTAAACGAAAAGACCCTCTCCATCATGGATTTGCTGGTCAATGGAGGGATTGGAGGACAAATAATTATCGGGGTGCTCTTTGTTTTACTATTTGTAGCTGTGTATATTTATTTTGAGCGACTATTCGCAATCAAAGCGGCTTCTAAGCTAGATGGCAACTTTATGAATCAAATTCGGGATAATGTTGCTACCGGAAATTTACAAGCGGCAAAAATACTTTGCGTACAACAAAACAGCCCTGTTTCAAGACTTACAGAAAAAGGAATCGCTAGAATTGGTAGCCCCTTAGAAGATATTAATACTGCCATTGAAAATGCGGGCAGGCTCGAAGTATACAAGCTCGAGAAGAACGTAAGTATGTTAGCAACCATTGCTGGTGCAGCTCCTATGATTGGTTTCTTAGGAACGGTAATCGGAATGGTACTCGCCTTTCACCAATTAGCAACAAGTAGCGGACAAGCAGAAATGGGGAGTCTTGCTGAAGGAATCTATACAGCCATGACAACAACCGTTGCTGGATTAATTGTTGGGATTATTGCCTATATGGGTTATAACCACTTGGTGGTGAAAACAGATAAAGTAGTTCATCAAATGGAAGCTACTGCCGTAGACTTCTTGGATCTTTTAAACGAACCAGCCTAGTATGAATCTTCGCGGTAGAAATAAGATAAGCCCTGATTTTAGTATGAGCTCCATGACAGATATTGTTTTTCTGTTGTTGGTATTCTTCCTGTTGACCTCACCGGCAATCACACCAGATGCATTGGACTTGATTTTGCCTAAAGCAAAAGGGAAAAGTACCAATGCACAGAAAGCATCTGTTACTATTACAAAAGATGGCGCATATTATGTAAACAAAGAACGCGTAAGCGAATATAGCTTAGAAAAGGAATTAAAGACTGCACTTTCAGGAATGGAAGAACCAACCCTGATTTTACGAGCTGAAGAAGGCGTGCCTATTGAAGACGCCGTTTATGTAATGGATATTGCTAATAGAAATAGCTATAAGGTTGTATTGGCAGTACGGCCTAATTAATTGGGCGTTTCCTCTGGCCTCGCACTGCGTAGCCTTGCGCGAATCAGAGGTCGGGCTTGTGGCGGTACACGGTACCTTGCCTTAATCCCTAACGCGAGTTTCGGCTTTGGCACAGCGATTGACTGATAAAATAAAAAGGACAAACTCATGAGTCTGTTAGACACAAAACATAAAAAAAAGAGCATGACAATCACGGTGATTCTACACCTGATTATCCTGTTTTTGTTGTTCTATGTTGGACTCACATATCTTGATCCTGCGCCTGAAAAAGGCATTGCAGTTAATTTCGGAACTACAGAAACTGGCACTGGAAATATACAGCCCACTGAGGCTGTAAAATCGGCACCAAAGCGAACCACGCCCCCGGTTGAACAGCAAAAGGCTGAAATTAAAGAAGATGTTATTACGCAGGATGCTGAGGATGCGCCCGTAATTCAAAAAGACAAACCAAAACAGGAGCAGGTTGAGGTTCCTAAAAGAGTAGAGCCAAAAAAGGATCTGCCTAAGAAACCAGACCCTAAGCCAGATAAAACAACACAAGATGCGCTGTCCAGTTTAATTAATGGACCTAAGAGCGACGGGAAAGTAGATGGAAGCGAGGGCAATGATGATACAGCCGGAGATAAGGGAAATCCAAATGGCGACCCAAACGCTCAAAGTTACTACGGAACCGGAAAAGGCTTAGATGGTGATGGTAATTACTTATTAGGTGGGCGTAAAGCAGTTAACAAGGTTCGGGACCCTCAAGAATGTAATGAAGCGGGTATCGTTGTGGTGAGTATAGAAGTGGGTCGAAATGGAAACGTAACTTCTGCTAAAGGAGGCGTTAAGGGAACCACAAACAACACGCTTTGTTTAGTTCAAAAAGCCGAACAAAATGCGCGAGCTAGCAGATTTAATTCAGACAGTATGGCCCCAGCAAAGCAGATTGGGAAGATTGTCTATAGTTTCAAGCTCTCACAGTAAGTTACAGCTGTTCCCCTTAGCCTATCGAAGGATTGTACGTCGGTCTTTAGGTATGCTACTTCTCACTTTTTCACTATCTTTATTTTGAATAAATTTGCACCATGAAAAGACTAATTACATTACTATTATTAGGAAGTATTTTGTTTAGTTGCCAAGACACAACAGACCTTAAAATTTCGGAAGAAAGCTTCACACAAAAACCGCACGACTTCATGTTTATGCAGCGTGCTTATCCAACGGGCACGTTAAAGACAGACGCATACCGTAAGGCCGTTCAGTGGAAAAAAAATAATATGCAGCGTTCCAATGGAGGCGCAATTTGGGAGTTTGCTGGTCCTGAAAATGTAGGAGGCCGGATAACAGATATCGAAATTCCAATTGATAATGGCTCCACCTACTATATTGGAGCAGCTTCGGGTGGTGTTTTTAAGACCACAGATGGAGGTTCAAATTGGCTTCCAATTTTTGATGAGCAAGAAATG
>JBLHGH010000120.1:0-6516 GCA_047615425.1 Candidatus Latescibacterota bacterium | reverse complement strand
GAAAATTTACCACACGTTTTTCAAAAACATCTTGATAGAGTGGATGATCAAAAACAATTTGAGCTATTTTCTTCTCATTTTTTTCCGAAGCACCAAAAGTCCCCACTTGTAGACTACCTAGAAGATTATTGTAACTCTTTAGATTAATTTTAGCTGAAGGAATAATAAGCAAACTCCCTCCTTGACCAACGAAATCACCGATAGCAGCAGTCAAAGATGCTGGGATTTCTTTCAATTCATTTAGAATTACTAAGTGCTGCTCAGGAATGATATTATAGCTCAAGTCACGAAAACTTCGTTGGGTGTAATCAAATTCAGAAGGATCGAAAATACGTTGTAGGAAATTTGATTTCGCCTCATTTATAGCGAGTACTTTAATCTTCGCTGGCTCATTCATGGAGAAAAAGAGCGTGTTGTCAAAATTCAGATTCGCATCTGTGATTTCAAGTTTCCCTTTAAAAGCACCCTTGTTTTCTACATCAAAGGAAATGCTACTACGTGAATTGTCTGAGAAGTCAATCGCCGATTTGGCGATTAGGTCAGTGCTGTTATAGAGCGAAATGGACGCTGTTTCGGGTACACTTCCCATAGCAGACACATCCACACCCAATTGTGTTGTATTCGCAGATTTGGATCGTATGTAAACAGAATCGATAGCAATATTAGCCTTCGCAAGCGGTTTTACGTGAATAGCATCAATTTGGAGGCCCTCAGGAATTTCTGGAAAAGATTGGCTTTGCTGGAAGTCTGAAATTAGAATTAGACGCTTCGTTGCTTCTGGGTCGTCAGAGAAAAGCTGATTTGCCTTGAGGAGTATCTCAGACGGACTTAGCTGTTTTTGTACGTATGGGACGTTAAGAATTGCTGTTTTAAAATCTTGTGGGGAAGTCTGTTTTTTTGAAAAGTTATTCGTGAACCAACTTAACTTTTCATCACCCTGTGGTTGCTCATACAAATTTTGAAGCGCGCGTTGGAGCATCGGTCCGGTTGGTCCTTTGGCTTGCATACTGAATGAATTGTCAACATATAAGACAGACTCTTTTTTCTTGTTTAGTGCGGTCTTTGATGCCGTAAATGGTTGGGCAAAAGCCATGATGATGCATGCTAAAGCGAGAAGACGCATGATTAAGGTAAGCCACTTTTTTAACTGAGAACTTTTTCTGGTTTGAATTGTAACTTTCTTGAGGAAGGCTACATTTGTGAAAGCAACTTTCTGAAAACGTCTAAGCTGAAAAAGATGAATAATAATAGGAATGAGCAGTAAGAAGAGGGCGTAAAGTAGTTCTGGGTTTTTAAACTGCATTCCTGTAAATATTTTTCAAAGATATAAAAAGTAGGGCTACCGATATCTTTAAAATTTTATTAAAATTTTTCAAATGCTCCGAGTCCGAAGAGCGCAAAATCATACTTTACGGGATCTATAGCATCTAATTTTCGAAGGGCATCATCTAATTCATTCAATGCTTTGCCATCATTTTGTTTTCTAGAAAGCAATTTAAGTTTTCTTGCAACATTACCACTGTGTACGTCTAGTGGGCAGGATAGTTGCGATGGGGTTATGCTTTTCCAAATACCAAAATCTACGCCAGCCTTGGCGTCACGCACCATCCAGCGCAAGAACATATTGATGCGTTTTGCAGCCGAATTTTTAAGTGGATCACTGATGTGTTTTTCAGTTCTTGTGTCATGTGATAAGCTGAAGAACACCTTTTTCAAGGCATGAATCGCTGGTTGGGTTGAATTTAGCGTCGCATTTTGTGCAAAAACACGCTCCAGGCCTCCATGATTAGTGTATACATGCTGTAAAGCTAGAAAGAAGTAATGTAAATCGATATGATTAAATGTGCGATGCACAAAGTGGGAGAGATTCTCACTATCCGCTTCTGAATAATTCATCACGAAATCAAAGGGTGAGTTCCCCATGATTTTTACGAGTCTATTTCCGTTTGTTATAATGCTTTTCCGATTCCCCCAGGCGATAGTCGCAACTAAGAATCCAATGATTTCTATATCCTCTTTTCGGTCAAATTGATGTGGAATCTGAATTGGGTCGCTTTCAATGAAGCGCGGATGGTTATAGTATGCTACTTTTTCGTCGAGAAATTCCTTTAGCTCCGCTTGTGTCATTTAGGAAATAATTTTACCGTCTTGCATCACAAGTTTACGATCAGCCATGCCTGCCAATTCACCATTATGGGTGACAATCACGAAAGTTTGTCCAAACTCATCTCGTAACTGAAAAAACAAATTGTGGAGGTTTTCGGCGCTTTCTGAATCAAGATTACCACTAGGCTCGTCGGCCAAGATAATGCACGGGTTGTTGATAAGCGATCGCGCAACAGCAACACGCTGTTGTTCACCACCAGATAGCTCATTAGGTTTGTGGTTGATTCGATCTGTGAGTCCAAGAAAATCCAAAAGTTCTTTCGCTCTTTTTTCGGTTTCACTTTTGGGGGTTCTTTTTATAAAAGCAGGGATACAAACATTTTCCAATGCGCTAAACTCAGGTAATAGTTGATGAAATTGGAAAATAAAACCTAGATTTTCATTTCTGAATTTAGCAAGCTGTTTAGCATTTAATTCCGAGACACGTGTGTCATTTAGAATGAGACTTCCTTCAGAAGCATTGTCTAATGTCCCTAGTATTTGCAATAGTGTAGTTTTTCCAGCTCCGGAGGCACCCACAATTGACACGATTTCACTTTTCGCAATATGCAAATCAACACCTTTTAAGACGTGTAACGAATTGTAATATTTATGAATGTTTTCGGCTTTTATCATTGGGACCCAGATTACACCGTGAAAGTAATATTTTAGTCTCGATTAGGCAATAGTGTTCTTAGGCCTTTTTCAGCAGTATTTTTTGACTTCGGCCTAAAGTGTTTTGGATTAATCAAGTAAATCTAATAGGCTGTGGCATGCTATTAACGAAAGGTTAAAAAGGCTGATTGTGAAGAAACAACCATTATTAATTGTAAATTTGTTGGTACAGGCCATACCAGAAAAGAGGTATTAAAAAAAAGTGTTTATGGATTCATATACATTGAGTGAAGAATACAATGAAGAAGTTACCGATAGTTTAAAGGGGAATTATTCCGAAATACTAAAAGGAATAGGAGAGGATATTAATAGAGAAGGCATTGTAAAAACTCCAGAGCGCGCGGCAAAAGCAATGCAATTCCTTACTTCAGGGCATAGTCAAGATCCTGAGAAGATTTTAAAAAGTGCGATGTTTGCTGAAGACTATCGCGATATGGTTGTAATCAAGAATATCGAATTGTATTCTCTTTGTGAACATCATATTTTACCATTCTTTGGGAAAGCCCATATTGCCTATATACCAAACGGATATATTGTTGGCTTGAGTAAAATACCACGTGTTGTTGATGTCTTTGCTCGCCGACTTCAAGTACAAGAACGATTAACACATGAGATATTAGAATGTATTAATGATACGTTGCGACCTAAAGGAGTAGCCGTTGTTATTGAAGCATCTCATATGTGTATGATGATGCGCGGTGTACAGAAGCAAAATAGTGTAACCACAACTTCTGGTTTTCGAGGTGATTTTAAGAACAAAGAAACGCGAAACGAATTCTTGAAGCTGATCAGTAATGACTTGTCATAAAAACTAGTGAGTATTGAAAAACGTAACTTAGTTAAGTAAACCGAACTTACAATCTTAGTAGCTTTATTGCGTTATCAATACTATTATTAAAATACGGTAATCCCATGAAAAACCCTAATTATAAACTGCTTAGAAAAAGTATTCTTTTTGATGCGATTGGTGTGGCTACCATTGCTATTCCTGTTGTGGGACCTTTTTTAGATGTTTTGTGGGCTCCCTTTGCCGCAAAGCAAATGAGCGATATGTACGCCGGAACTGAGGGTAAAATAGCTTCTGTAATTGTATTTATTGAAGAAATTCTTCCTGGAACCGATTTTATACCAACATTCACATTGATGTGGCTTTATACTTTCGTTTGGAAAAAATCACCAAAACCAATAATGCAACCTATTGAGGTTGAAAAGTAAAAATCACACAAGTAGGAATCAACCGAAGCTTCATTTAAATGCCTTTCTACTTCTTTGTCTGAAACATGGTCATTTTCCTCAAAAATCTGCACAATCTGCATAGGCGCAATGCTGGAAACAAGCTAGCCAAGCTTAAAAATAAGCTTATTTAAAAATGTACTATATGTAGCTTTTTATTTAGCCTTTATCTTTCGGTGAAGTATCTTGGGTCAATAAAAACCCTAAACCGAGATGACGGAGCATCTTCTTTTCAAATTGCCAGAAAAAATTAAATTCACCAAAAAGCCATCCAAAAAACACTAGTAATATCTGGTAAATAGGGAATATAAGGATTATCCGCAGCAGCCAGTAAATCCATCCTCCGCCTAAATTTTCTGAGATTCCAAGAACTTCTATTACAGGACCTGCAAATTTAGCTGCAGTACTTCCAGTTATTGCGAATACAACAAAAATGACGGTGAGTTGCCAGTTTGTTTCAATACCCCATCGTGCTTTCAATCTTTTCATCGTAAACGTTGTTTATATTTTTGCTCAAAGTATTTGAAGTAATTATAGAGCTTATAATTTACCTCTAAACCATATTGAATGTTAGGCTCATAATTGATGGTTTGTAGATATAATGAATTCGAAAAATTTATATCGTAAACGCGCTGATTATAAGTAGTAACATAAATTCTATTATTGCTTTCGAGAAAGCTAAGACCATTATAGCCTTGAGGTGGTTGTGTAGCCAACCATGAATTAAAACCTGGTTCAATGATTAAGATTTCGTATGCTAAGGCATCGTTGGTAATGCGTACCGTGTCATTTGCTGTTTCTTTAGCATCTTCACTTTCTGCCGCAGCTTTCATTGAATGTTTTCCAGAATCGCAACTGTACAAGGCGAGCATTAGTAAACAACATCCAACTACAAATTTCATAAAATCTTTTTTATAAAAATACTAATTTTTGGGGGGTCATGATATGTAAACCATGGTTTTCGGTCAAAGGCATCTGTGTCTAGATGTATTCACAATCTAGTTTATGCAAGGATGCTGATAATCTGTTCAGCTAATTCTGTGCCAATTCGGTCTTGTGCTTCGTTCGTCGCAGCACCGATATGAGGGCTCAATGACATACGTTCATTCATAAGGACTTTTACAGCTGGTTTAGGCTCATCTTCAAATGTATCTAAAGCAGCAAAAGAAAGCTTACCATTATCGAGGGCTTCAACCAATGCCACCTCATCAATTACGCCGCCACGTGCCGCGTTTATTATAGCTGCGCCATCTTTCATTTGTGAAATTTCTGCTTTGCCAATAACGTATTCCTTTTGTGCAGGCACATGCAGTGTTATAAAGTCGCTTTCCGAAATTAAATCTGATATAGGCTCGGTCTTAACATGAAAGTTAAGTTGCTGGCCATCATAAAAATCTAGTGTAATTGTTGCTTCGTCAACATAGCTATCGCTCGCCTTTACATTCATTCCAAGGCCTAATGCAATCTTGGCAACTTCACGCCCAATTCTTCCAAAACCAATAATACCAATAGTCTTACCTCGTAATTCTCTTCCTTTGGCGTAGTTCTTCTTCAAGTCTTTAAATTTAGAATCACCATCAAGGGGCATGTTTCTGTTTGCATCATATAGATAACGCACACCGCCAAATAGATGAGCGAAAACTAATTCGGCTACAGACGAAGAAGAGGCTGCCGGTGTATTAATAACGCTAAGGCCTTTCTCGCGGGCATAGGCTACGTCTATGTTATCCATTCCAACGCCACCACGACCAATCACTTTCAACCCAGAACAGGCATCGATAAGATCTTTTCTAGCGGTAGTAGCACTTCGTACTAATAACACCGTGATGTCATTTTCGTTGATATAATTAACAAGTTGTTCTTGTGCAACTTTTACTGTTTGCACTTCGAATCCACCAGCTTCTAGAGCGACTACACCTGATTTTGATATTCCGTCGTTTGCTAATACTTTCATGAATTGTTTCCTTTTAATAATTATGCTTGGCGCTCTAATGTTTTCATCACGTCTACTAATACTTGAACGCTTTCTAAAGGCAAAGCGTTGTACATGGATGCTCGGTATCCTCCAACACTTCTATGACCGCTTAAGCCATTGATGCCTGCAGCTTGCCATAGGGTGTCAAAACGTTCTTTTAACGCTTCATCATGAAGCGTAAATGTGGCGTTCATTTTAGACCTGTCTTCCTTATTAGCAACAAACCCCTGGAACAATTCGTTACTATCTATTTCTGTATAGAGTAGTGATGCCTTGGCGTTGTTGATTTTTTCTATTGCTGGAATTCCACCAAGTTCTTTTAGCCATTCCAGTGTTAACATGGATACATAAATAGGATAAACCGCTGGCGTATTAAACATACTCTCTTTACTGATGTGAACTTTATAATCCATCATCGATGGAATTACTCTCGTTACTTTTCCTAAAATATCTTCTTTAACAATTACAAGCGTCGTTCCTGCTGGTCC
>JBLHGH010000119.1:0-6527 GCA_047615425.1 Candidatus Latescibacterota bacterium | reverse complement strand
CACCGGGCACCTTAGAATGTTTCCATCTTATATTAGGCAAGAATGGAGACGCTGCCAGATCTACAGATTGATGGAGAGATGGGGAATTAATAGAATCTTCATCATTTGTCTATTATTTTACAGGCGAATAAAATTAGCACAATTGCTTTTTGTTTTTGAGTTATTTAGCTTGGTTTAAGAGGATGCTGGCGTGTTGATGTTAAGTTTCAGTAATATTCCGATTCTATTGAATAAGAAAACTTCTTATGTATTGAAGCAACATAATATATTTGAAATGGATTGGTTAAGTGTTCTATATGTTCTTCTATTATTTTATAAAATTTAATACGGTAATAATTATTATAACCTCGAAAAATGTGTTATTTTATACTTTTAAATCAATTGGTTAAGTGTAATTGTATATTATTATTATTTATGTGTTCTTACCTCTAGGTCATCAACGAACTATTTGAAGCTGACTTGTTTCGATCCTTGAGATCCATTATATTAATCTGATCTTTGTGTTTGGGACATGATCTACTATCCTGCATTAAGCATGACGGATTACTTCTTGAAATCGCCCACTGCCACTGAAGGGAAATAAGTTAATCATTTTAAATTTGATACTTACATTTGCTGAGAGAGTTAGTCCCACTTACTATCTGCCTATCAGTTGGCATTTGTGAGTTGAAAGCCGCTTTGGTCGTCATTTCTTTCTTATTAATATAATCAAAATAAAATAAAATATTTTAATACAACGTTCACAATTGAGGGGTTTTGGGGTTTTGGGGTTTTGGGACTTCGTTAATAGCTCTCTTAATTCTTGAGGCGTCATTGGATCACTTGATACGCCATCTGCCTCTACCGCTGTTGTTGTTGCCACTATTGCCTCAACTGGCTTTTCTTTCTTTACCTCTTTCTTCACCTCTTTCTTCAAGGTGAATTTGATAGCATCCACAGCGCTCTTTGTTCGTAAATAGTACATTCCTGTTTTTAAACCGCTCTTCCAAGCATAGAAGTGCATGGAGGTTAGTTTTGCGTAATTCGCATTTTCCATGAACAAGTTTAAGGATTGAGATTGATCAATAAAATACCCTCTATGACGGGACATATCAATAATGTCTTTCATGCTCAATTCCCAAACCGTTTTGTACAGTTCTTTCAAATCTTGCGGAATATCTACATTCTGCACAGATCCGTTATCACGCATAATCTGCTCTTTTAAATCTTCGTTCCACAAGTTCAACTTCACTAAATCTTCTAGTAAGTGCTTGTTCACAACGATGAACTCTCCAGACAATACACGACGCGTATAGATATTTGAAGTATACGGTTCAAAAGCTTCGTTGTTCCCTAAAATTTGAGATGTTGAAGCAGTGGGCATTGGCGCAACTAATAAAGAGTTTCGAACACCATGTTTCTTCACTTCCTTACGTAATTTACCCCAATCCCAGCGACCGCTAAGTTCCTTATCTTCTATACCCCATAAATTGTGCTGGAATTTACCTTCAGAAATAGGGGATCCTTTGTATGACTCATACGTGCCATCTGTTTTTGCTTCTTCCATAGAGGCAGTAAGAGCGGCAAAATAAAGTGTTTCAAAAATCTCTTGATTTACTTTTTTGGCCTCATCAGACGTGAATGGCAAGCGCATCATGATGAATGCATCGGCTAATCCCTGAATTCCCAATCCAACTGGACGGTGGCGGAAATTCGAATTTTCAGCTTCTTTAATTGGGTAATAGTTTCTATCAATAACGCGGTTTAAGTTCTTTGTTACACGTTTGGTTACTCTGAATAACTCTTTGTGATCAAACTCGCCGTTCTTTATAAACATTGGCAGCGCTATCGATGCTAAATTACAAACAGCAACCTCATCTTTAGAGGTGTACTCCATAATTTCAGTACATAAATTTGACGAACGAATGGTTCCTAAGTTCTTTTGATTGCTCTTCCGGTTTGCCGCATCCTTGTAAAGCATATATGGAGTTCCCGTTTCAATTTGAGATTCCATAATTTTCTCCCAAAGCTCACGTGCTTTGATTGTTTTTCTTCCTTTGTCTTCAGCTTCATATTTATGATACATTGCATCAAACTCATCCCCATGACAGTCAAATAGACCTGGGCATTCGTTTGGACACATCAAGGTCCAATGCGCATCATCTTGAACACGTTTCATAAACAAATCTGGAATCCACATGGCGTAAAATAAATCACGCGCTCGCATTTCTTCTTTTCCTGTGTTTTTCTTTAAATCTAAAAAATCAAAAATATCTGCATGCCATGGTTCTACGTAGATTGCGAATGAACCTTTACGTTTTCCGCCACCTTGGTCTACATAACGCGCTGTGTCATTATACACACGAAGCATTGGCACAATTCCGTTAGACGTTCCATTAGTTCCAGAAATGTAAGACCCTGTGGCACGTACATTGTGAATAGACAATCCTATTCCACCTGCAGATTGTGAGATCTTAGCGGTCTGCTTTAGGGTATCGTAAATACCATCAATACTATCATCTTGCATCGCTAACAGGAAACAAGAAGACATCTGTGGTTTTGGTGTTCCGCTATTAAATAAGGTTGGAGTAGCATGTGTAAAGAACTTTTTCGACATCAATTCATAGGTCTCTTTCACTGAGTCTAAATCATCTAAGTGAATTCCAACTGAAACACGCATGAGCATATGCTGTGGACGTTCTGCTATGCTTCCATTCAATTTCAACAGGTACGAACGCTCTAAGGTTTTAAAACCGAAATAGTCATAACCAAAATCACGGTTGTAGATAATTGTTGAGTCTAAATCCTCCGCATTATCCATAATAATTTTATGAACCTCATCACTTAAAAGTGGTGCTTTCTTTCCAGTACGTGGATTCACATACAGATAAAGATCTGTCATCACTTCCGAAAAAGTTTTTTTCGTGTTTTTGTGCAGGTTAGAAACTGAAATTCGAGCTGCTAAACGTGCATAATCAGGATGTGATGTAGTCATCGTAGCCGCAACCTCAGCAGCTAGATTATCCAATTCACTCGTGGTTACCCCATCGTATAATCCTTCGATAACACGCATAGAAATTTTTACTGGATCAACCAGCTCATTCAAACCGTAACAGAGCTTTCGCACCCGTGCAGTAATCTTATCGAACATTATGGGCTCCTTACGACCGTCTCTTTTAACTACATTCATAAACGTGGGTTCTTTTGAGGTTATTTAAAATTTAAAAAAAAGGACATAGGTGCAATACACAGCATGCACATTATCAATTATATATACGAAAAGACTGCCCTTTAAGGGCAAACAGTATCCTTTCTAAAAATCTGCGTCGAAACTAATCTTGTTGGACTCTTTGTCCATATTGGTAACACCAGCTTTTTGATATTCAGCAACGCGCTTCTCAAAGAAGTTCGTCTTTCCTTGTAGGGAAATCATATCCATAAAGTCAAAAGGGTTCGTGGTGTTATATTCTTTTTCACATTTCAGTTCAACTAATAAACGATCAGTAACAAATTCTAGGTACTGTGTCATTAATTTACTGTTCATTCCTATCAAGCTAGCAGGCAATGATTCTGTGATAAACTCTCTTTCTATATTTAGTGCATCCACAATGATTTCGCGGATACGGTCTTTCGGCACTTTGTTCACTAAATGCTCATTATGTAAATGAACAGCGAAGTCACAATGCACTCCTTCATCTCTAGAAATAAGCTCGTTTGAAAATGTTAAGCCTGGCATTAGCCCTCTTTTCTTTAACCAGAAAATAGAGCAAAAGGCACCACTAAAGAAAATCCCTTCTACTGCCGCGAAAGCAATAAGACGTTCCGCAAAACTTGGACTATCGATCCATTTTAGGGCCCAATCTGCCTTCTTTTTGATTGCTGGAAAATTATCAAGAGCATTAAAAAGCTTGTCTTTTTCTTTATCATCTTTTACGTAAGTATCAATTAATAAAGAATAGGTTTCGCTATGGATGTTTTCCATCATGATCTGGAAACCATAGAAAAATTTAGCTTCACTATACTGCACTTCGTTTACGAAATTTTCAGCTAAATTCTCATTTACGATTCCGTCACTAGCGGCAAAAAACGCAAGAATATGCTTAATGAAAAAGCGCTCATTGTCGTTCAATTTAGTAGCCCAATCTGTAAGATCTTGATGCAAATCAATTTCTTCAGCAGTCCAAAAACTAGCTTCAGATTTTTTATACCATTCCCAAATATCATGATGCTCGATTGGAAAAATCACAAATCTGTTCTTGTTTTCTTGTAATATTGGCTCTACTTCGCTCATTGTCCTTCGTTTTTATATTCTTAAATAGTTACGGTCACTTGGGGTGAACAAATATGAAAAATAAAAGGACTTAAATCAGAGAAAAACTGCGGAGGTTTTCAACAAAGTTTTCAACACTGTGTATTTTCTATTGTTCATTTCATTTTGTTAAAAACATACATCAACAAACTGATTATCAAACTTTTATGTAATTTGATCAAGGTTATTAACAATTGGAAATTTAGTGGTTGAAAAGCTGGAAATGCCTTGGTTTTATAAGGTCTTAGTGGGGATTGACACCCTCCTGTAGAAGTAAACATTTTCAACATTGCCGACGCGATTTTCCAATAAAATATGTGTAGAAAAAAAGCAGATTTAGGAAAATTAGGTTTTTAGAAAAGAAAATTCCATCTCCTAGAAAATAGGAGGAGGATTTAAAATGAGCTGGCTGAAATGAACTATCCTCGATCGTTAATAGTCAACGTGTCAATGGCACCCCAAGATTCATGAATTGTGATCTCATTGCCTGTTTCCTTAATCTAAAACCGCTCTTGACTCATACTATCCAATTTCAAGTATTTGGAAGAAACTGAAGAAATCTATTATGGATACTCGGCAGCCACTTTTTCTAATTGGGCATACCAATTTTCACCAAACTTTCTAATAAGAGCCTCTTTAACAAATTTATAGACCGGAACCTTCAATGAGGCTCCTAAGGTGCAAGCGTCATTACAAATAGGCCATTTGTGATAATTCACCGCTGCAAACTCACTGTAGTTTTGCACTCGTACCGGGTACAAATGACAAGAAATGGGTTTTCTAAAAGACACTTCACCGGCGTTATAAGCATCTTCTATTCCACAGCCAGCAGTTCCATTATCTGAAAAAGTAACATAAGCACATTCTTTCCCGTTAACCAAAGGCGTTTCCAATTCATCCAAAGCTGATGTAATATACGTGCCTTGCGCTTCTATTGCGGCTATTCCTTCAGGGCGCAGAAAAGGTTTTACTTTTGGATAAATCTCCTTTAGTATAGCAACCTCTTCCTCGGAAACAGGCGCCCCTGCTTCTCCTGCAATACAACATTCACCTTTACAGGCACCTAAATTGCAAACAAAATCCTTTTCTATAAGGTCTTCAGAAACTATGGTTTTTCCTATTTGAAACATCATGCGAATATAGCGAAATAGCTCAATAAACGCCGCTTGAAGCTTGAAGAAAAACTTACAACTTCCTACCGCTTGCTTCCAACTTAAATACCTAATTTTGCAAAATCAAAGATGTATAAAATGGAATTCAGTATAAGAGAAATAGGGACCGCAACCATGGTGCTTTTCGCAGTGATTGATATCGTTGGGAGCATTCCCATTATCATTTCGTTGCGTGAAAAATCGGGTCATATTAAAAGCGGGCGTGCTTCCATCATCGCGGCCTTAGTAATGTGTGTTTTCCTTTTTATAGGTGAAGAAATTTTAAAACTTATTGGCATTAATGTAAATGAATTTGCAGTTGCTGGAGCCTTCGTGTTGTTCTTTATCGCCATAGAAATGATACTTAATATTACCCTTTTCAAAGAAGGTGCTGATGGCCCAGATAGTTCTACTGTTTTTCCAATTGCCTTTCCTATTGTTGCGGGCCCCGGAAGCTTAACCACGCTTCTCGCTTTGCGTTCCGAATTTAATATTGAAAATATCATTATAGCCATAATTGCAAATGTGATTATTGTATTTGTAGTTTTGAAAACATCCAGCAAGCTGCAACGTGTGCTAGGAAAAGGTGGTATTGCAATTATCAAAAAAGTATTTGGGGTAATCTTATTAGCCATCGCTGTAAAATTATTTACTGCCAACATTCAAGAATTGTTTAACTAAACACATTCACTATACAGATGAAAATATTTATCTACACCTTATTGGCCGCACTAGCAGGGCTATTCATTTATAATATTTCGCAACTTAATATGGACAATTTATTTGAAGGAGACAGCTCTATTGCAGCAGTGAGCGCATTGGCTTCCGCCTGTGGAATGCTGCTCTTGACGATTTTGTTAATTTCTAGAAAGATTGCGACAAAATAATAATCGCCGCCATTATTTGGAAGACCTAAGAGCCTCTTCCATCTCAAGTACTTTTTGAATCATAGGGTCTTCTTGATTCAGAATATATTCAAAAGCGCTTGTCCCGTAAACCTGCTCCGCAATATTCGCTTTTATTGCTATTTTCAAGGCTTCTCGATATTCGCTCAAGTCAATTCTAGCCTCACTTAATCTTGCATAGGT